>DAOLNV010000034.1:39275-53321 GCA_035416745.1 Candidatus Hydrogenedentota bacterium
TAGGCCCCACGCGTACCTTCCCCCTGTTTGCGGGCTTGAAAATCGAAGTCGAGCTGGCCGTTTTCATTGGCGTCGCGCGTGGCCAGCACATAGGCCCTCAGCACGTCAATATGGTACTGCAGCTTGATGTCGGCGACGGGCGGCGCATTGTCCGTAATGCCTCCCGTCTGCCCCCACGGACCGACGCCGATCAAGACATAATCGTCATATTGCGGTGTGGGGAAAGACATGTTGTAGTCATCGATGGGGTTGTTGCCCGGGCCCGCGCCGTCGTCAATGGCGTACATGTATTTGACCATGTCCGTGGCCTTCCATTTCTTGAAGAACCACGTTGCGTACTGGTCGGCCTGGCGCTTGTTCACAGGAAGGTAAATATACGGCGCCTGCACCTGGGACGGCACGAGGGGAGGGACGCCAATGTACAGCGGCTCGTAGTCCGGGCTGGCCGGGTCCTCCGCAAACAGGTACCTGTTGGGGCCGGTCTGTATTCCCGCCGGGGTGTACTCGAGGCGGTCCACCGCGCCGTTTCGGTTGGCATCGTTGGTATCGGAAAAGCGGTCATACAAATCCGTCACTCCAAACAGGCCGATCCGGGCGAGGTATGGCTGGAGATACATAAGCGGCGCGCCGCCCGCCGTATCATAACCGGTGTAGTAGCCGTAGGCGGGGGGATACCCGCCATGCTCGGAGGCATACACGGACAACGCGTTGCGTATGGCGTTGAAATCCGTGTCGACATCGCGGACCTTGGCCAGTTCCAGCGCTCTGGGCAATCCCACCGCCAGCAGGCCGGCAAGGATACTTATAATCGCGATAACGACAAGAAGCTCGATCAGGGTAAAGCCCCAGCCTTTGCCCGTGTACATGGGTCGCACCTCCCTGTTACAATGCACAGCGCACTGCCTATTCAAATGATAACATGGCATGGAGGTATCGTCAAATAATATCCCCATCAATGAGGCCGTTCTCTCGATATATCAAGGATATAGCCGAAATGAGCAAGCTGTGAATTATGCAATGACATCCAAAATGGCAACCCTTAACGAGGCTCAGCGCGAGGCCGTCAAACACCCAGTGGGCCCTGCCCTGGTCCTGGCCGGGGCCGGCACTGGGAAAACGCGCGTCATTATCGAACGCCTTGCCTGGTTAGTTGATGAGTGCGGTGTGGAGCCGCGCCATCTGTTAGCTATGACATTCACCAACCGCGCCGCCGACGAGATGCGCGGCAGGCTGGCGCAACGGCTCGGGATGCGCCGTGTCGGAGCGTGGCTGGGCACGTTTCATGCCTTCGGCTTGTACGTGCTTCGCCGCGAGATTGGGATGCTGAGGCGTTCCCGGCAGTTTACGGTGATGGACGACGGCGACCAGCTGACTCTGATGAAGCGCCTTGTAAAAGAGCTTCCAGCCCGGTATGTCCAGGTATCCCCCCGGCAAGCGCTCCAGTGGATCAGCCTGCGCAAACAGGACCTGAGAACTCCCGAGGACACGTCCGTTGATGGGGAGGATGAGGCGTGCCGTGCGCTGTGGGACCGCTATCACAGGGCGCTCGAGAAGAGCAATGGCCTCGATTTCGACGACCTGCTGGTCCTGTCCGCGCGGGTGTTCCGCGAGCACGATGAGGTCAGGGCGCGCTACGGGAGACGGTTCGCGTACGTGCACGTGGACGAGTACCAGGATACGAACCGGGCGCAGTACGTCATCGCCCGCGAACTGGTCCGGGATCACGGCAACTTGTTTGTCGTAGGGGACGAAGATCAGAGCATTTACGCGTGGCGCGGGGCGAGCATCCGAAACATCCTTGATTTCGAATCCGACTTTCCCGGCGCGCTGGTCTACCGCCTCGAGGAGAACTATCGTAGCACCAGCACCATCCTGAACGTGGCCAACGCGGTCGTGTTAAACAACGTAGGGCGTCTCGGCAAGACACTCCGGACGACGCGCAAGGAAACGCAGCCGGTGCGCGTGTACGAAGCCACGGACGCCGAAGACGAAGCCCGGTTTGTGGCGCACGACATCGCCGGAAGTGAATTGTCTCCGCAGGGCACGGCCGTCCTGTTCCGAACCAACGCCCAAGCGCGGCTCATCGAGGAAGCGCTCCGGAGAAACGGTATGGCCTACGTGGTCATCGGCGGCGTCTCTTTCTACGGGCGCAAAGAAGTGAAGGATATCCTGGCCTATCTCCGTATCATCGTCAACCCTGCTGACGATCAGGCGGTCCGGCGCGTGCTGAACGTGCCCACTCGCGGGATCGGCGACCATGCCATGGAGACTATCGAAGCGTATGGCGCCGAGCGCGGCCGCCCCCTTTTCGAGATTTTGCGCGAGGTCGAACATGATCAGACCCTGTCGCTCCGGGCGCGCGAGGGAGCAAGCCGCTTTGTGCATATTGTCGACGACCTTGCCCTGCAGGCAAAGACCAAGCCCCTTGCGGAGGTGGTCAATTCGTTGCTGAGCGCGATTCAATACCGGGATTATGTGAAGCGGTCCGACGAACGCGATTTTCGGACTGGGCTCGAGATCGTCGAGGAATTCGTGTCGGCATGCGTCAGATTCGACGAGGAAAAACGCGGGGAACTGCGGGAGTTTCTCGAAGAACTTGCCTTGTCGAGCCAGGTGGACGAACTCGACCCCAATGCGCCCGCGATCAAACTTCTGACCTGCCACAGCGCGAAAGGCCTTGAGTTCGACAACGTTTACTTGATAGGTTTGGAGGAAGGACTGCTGCCGCACGCGAGTGCGCTCGAGTCCGAAACCGAGGTGGAGGAAGAGCGGCGCCTGTGTTACGTTGCCATGACCCGTGCGCGTGACCGGCTTACCCTGTCACTGGCGCGGTCCCGCATCGTCTTTGGCATGCGGGAGATGCGGGAGCCCTCGCGGTTCCTGGGCGAGGTCCCCTCAAACTTGCTCGAGCGCGTCGAACCGGCGAAGGCTGAGGGGCGCGGCGGCGAGCCGAAGCCGTCGGCGAAACCGGCGGCGGACCCGGACGAAATCAAGATGGGAACGCATGTCCGGCATGCCCAGTTCGGTCCGGGCGTGGTAATGTACACCAAGGGCACGGGCAAAAAACTGCGGGCGCATATACGATTCCAGAGCGGCCGGACGCGCGAGTTCATGGTAAGCGTCGCGCCGCTGGAAATCCTCGAAAGGAAGAAACGGTGAGCCTGGACGAATTGCGAAAGCGAATCGACGAACTGGATTCCGAGATTCTGCGGTGTCTCAACGAACGCGCCAAATGCGCCATGACGATCGGCGACATCAAGAGAGCCAACAACGCGGCGTATTACGTGCCCGAGCGCGAGCGGGCCGTGTACGACAAGCTCCAGCGCGAAAACAAGGGGCCGCTTGCTGAAGCTGCGGTAAAGGCAATCTACCGCGAGATCATCAGCGCGGTCCGGGCGCTCGAAAAACCCGTGGACGTGGCGTTTCTGGGACCCCGCGACACCTTCAGCCACAAGGCATCGCTGCGGATTTTCGGGACCCATGCCACCTACCACCCGGTGGCGGCGGTCGACGACATTTTCACCGAAGTCGAGCGATTCCGCGTCGATTACGGCGTTGTGCCAGTTGAAACATCGATGGGCGGCAGCATCAGCGACACGCTCGATCGTTTCTTGAGTTCAGACGTCAAAATCGTGAACGAAATCATGCTGCACATCGTTGAGAACCTGCTGTCGAATTCGCCGCTGGAAGAGATAAGCAAAGTATATTCGAAAGCCCAGCCATTCATACAGTGCCGCAACTGGCTCAAAGCCAACCTTCCCACGGCCAAGCTGGTCGAGACCTCGAGCACGGCCGAGGCCGCGCGCGTTGCCGCGGGCGAGCCCGGCGCGGCGGCTATCGCGAGCGATCTCGCCGCCGAAACCTACAACCTCAACATCCTCGTCCGCGGAATCGAGGACGCTTCGGCGAACTTCACGCGGTTCTTCGTCATTGGGCGTCAGTTGGCGAAACCCACCGGAAACGACAAGACGTCTATCCTGTGCTACATCAAGGATCGGCCGGGGGCGTTGTACGATTTGCTGACGCCGTTGCGGGAAGCTAAAATCAATCTGACTCGCATCGAGTCACGGCCCTCGCGGCGCAAAGCGTGGGATTACGTGTTCTTCATCGACATGAACGGCCACTGCGAAGATCCCGATGTGAAGAAGGCGCTGCAGGAATTGTCGCATTATTGCACGGAACTCAAGGTCCTCGGGTCGTTCCCGGGCGGCGATTTGGTGTATTAGCGTTTACAATCTGGACGCCGGGACGCGGCACGCTGTCGGGGCGGACCGCTCCGGGGCCATGGTGAAAAACAGGCAGGGAGGTAACACGGTGAAGAAGGTGCTGTCGATAGGTTTGGCCGCGGCGTTGGGACTGGCTTGTATCGTGATCGTCAATGGCTGTGAGCGCGATAGAATGACCCCCCAACGAGCGGATGCGGCGCGCAAAGTCGAACTCAAACTGGCGGAGGCCGAAAAGGAAAAGGAAAATATGGAAAGCCAACACGAAGCCGCAAACACGGCTCTATTGGAGCGCGCGCCGTTGCCCGATGGGTATAACGGAGGCAAATCACCTCAGGACGCCACCCTGGCCGCCCCCGAGACCTTCAAGGTCCAGTTCGTATGCTCGAACGGTAATTTCGTGGTTGAATGCCACCGGGAGTGGGCGCCCTTTGGCGTGGACCGCTTTTACAACCTCGTGGTCCAGGGATTCTTCAACGAAGCCCGCTTCTTCCGGGTACTGCCCGGGTTCGTGGTCCAGTTCGGGATCAACGGCGACCCCGCGCTCATGGGGCAGTGGGGTGATGCGACCATCCAGGACGAACCCGTCAAGAAAGGCAACCAGAAAGGCACCCTCACCTTCGCCAAGTCTCCGATGCCTAACTCGCGCAGCACGCAGCTGTTCATCAACCTGACGGATAACACCGCCCAGCTGGACCCACAGGGCTTCTCGGCGTTCGGAGAGGTAATCGAGGGCATGAGCGTCGTCGAGAAGATCTCCCCCAAGTACGGCGAGCGGCCCAACCAGATGATGATTCAGGAGAAGGGTAACGAGTACTTGAAATCCAGTTTCCCTGACCTGGACTACGTCAAAGAGGCTTACATCGCGAAATAGTGATTTTGTGCGGGCGGGATCTCGAGATTGGTCCCGCCCTTCTTATGTAGTAGAATGGTCTCATCTCGGGTCTCGGTCAACTGATTCGGTCGTTTTGAACGACTTCTAACAGGAGTAAGGCCATGTCAAGCCTGCGCTGGGGAATCCTGAGCACTGCCCGAATCGGGAAGAGCGTGATGCGGGGCATCGGTATGAGCAACGCCTGTTGTATGCAGGCCGTCGCCAGCCGCGACAAATCGCGCGCGATCGAGTGGGCCAAGGAAAACGGCATTCCCCGCGCGTTCGGCTCCTACGATGAGTTGCTGCACTCGGGCGAAGTCGACGCCATCTACAACCCGCTGCCCAACAGCATGCATGCCGAATGGACCATCAGGGCTCTCGAGGCCGGTCTCCCTGTATTGTGCGAAAAGCCGTTCACGACCAACGCAGCCGAGGCCCGGAAAGTCGTCCAGGCGGCCAGGAGCAAGCACCTGCCCGTAGCCGAGGCCTTCATGTACCGCTACCATCCCGTCTACGACCGCGTCCGTGCGCTGATTGACGAGGGCGCCGTCGGCGATATTGTCACCATCCGGAGCACCTTCTCGTTTCCTCTCGACGACCCGAACGATATCCGTCTCAAGCCTGAATTGGCCGGCGGAGCGTTGATGGACGTCGGGTGTTACTGCGTGAATTTCGCGCGCATGATGGCCCGCTGCGAACCCGTGTGCGCCAGCGCGTTTGTTCGCCAGGGCGCCGTCGATAAGACCGTGATCGCGTGCCTCGAGTTTCCCAACAAACTGCTCGCGTATTTCGAGTGCAGTTTCGAGACCCATGTCCGTATGCGGGCCGTGATCGAAGGCACCGGCGGAACGCTCATCCTGCCCAGTCCGTGGTTCCCTGGCGAAGACCGGGCGGACATCATTCTGCGCCACGGCGACCAGGAAACACGCGAACACACGCCAGGCGCGGATACGTATCAGCTCGAGGTCGAGGATTTCGTCAACGCATGCCGGACCCGCCAGCCGACCCGTTGGCCCGCCGAAGACGCTATTGCCAACATGGCCGTGATCGACGCCATCCACCTGTCGGCAAAAGAGCGCTGCCCGGTCAAGGTTGCCAACGCCTGAAAAGGACCGGCCCAAGCGAGCCACGCGCCCCGCGTGACTGGACCGGTCCGTCCCGCAACGGAGGGCCGGTTTTCCAACCGGCTGGGAATTCGCCGGGGCCTGACAAACCCACACTCCGCTGAAGAAATACCCCTTGGGGCGAATCGCGTGTCGTCCAGTGAAGGTCCGCGCCACCGTCGGCGCCGCCGGGGAGATTCACAATTCTCCAGTCCCTTGCCCCTGAGCCCTCTCGATCAGCACCACCGCGAGGGCATAGGTCTTAGTATGCGACAACGTGAGATGGACCCGCGCGCCGTCGGGCAACAGGCCGCGCAGGGACGGGCCCAGCCGCAACTCGGGTTGTCCGCCCTCGCCACGGATTACTTCGAGCTCCGCCAAATCCCACTCCGCGCGGATGCCGGTCCCAAGCGCTTTAGCGAAGGCCTCCTTGGCCGCCCAGCGCGCGGCGAGGGTCTGCATCCGGCGCTTCGGCTTCTCGTCGGCGTACGCAAGCTCGGCGTCGCTGAACACCCGCAAGACCCTGCCGCGTTCGATGCGGCGCGCCATCTCCGCCACGTCCACGATATCCGTCCCGATGCCGAGGATCATGTCAGTGTTTTCTCCCGTACTGGCTGGTCACAGCTTGACGTACTCCGGTTTTCTGGTGACCGCACTGTGACTGATGCGGAAGGCGCCCGTGAGACGCCATTTGCTCAAAGACGGCCCCCCGTTGAGCAGGATCAACAAGAACACGGTAATGCTGACTGCCGCACTGGGACCCGAACCGAATCCGCGCCGCTCCATCTCGGTTACGATACAAAAGCCCGCCAGGAGGGCAGCCAAAGGCGCCGCGAAGATAACGTCATACTGGGGGATGATGATTCTGCCCGTGAACAGCCGGCCTAACAAGCTGATCGGCGCCCCATATCCGTTGCTGTACCTCATCAGACGGATGATCGCCGCGATCATGAACAAACAAAAGAGGCTACCTGCCAAGGATTCCGCAGAGTTCCCCTCAGAGACCCCCATATCATTGCGAAGGCAAGACCATCGTACAAAAGTGGCCACGGCAATGTAATACCCCGGCAACAGGGCCAGCAGCACGGCATCGATACGCGAGAACCACGGACGCTGCCAGCGCAAGCGCAATGCTCTAAGGGGCCAACCGAGATCGTCCGCAAGATGGCTCAGAGCCACGTCTCCCAGTTCGACAAGCCTGGGCGATACCTGTTCCAAAACCTGCTCCGCCCGCCGCCTTGAATACTTTCCGCCCAGGGTAATGGCATACGCATCGGGTTCCCACGGGAACCGGTACAGACTGCGCTCGAGTCCCCGGTGGGCCACGCCGTACAAGACTACCAGCGCCGCACACGACGCCCACGGCCAGGCCAGCAGACCCAGAGGCACGCCGAAACCGAAGGCGGCCGCATAAGTGTAAGGTCTGTCTCCTGCCCGCACCAGGATCCACAGCGCGGCCAGGCAGTATCCTGTCAGAAAGATCATCGGAACGATGTACACATCCAGCGGCGTGAAGAAATAGGTCAAGAGCGAGACGGCCGCCAGAACGATACAATCCTGCGTTGACACCCCAATCGGACCCAACGGCAACGGCTTGCCGGGCTGCCACGGCGTCGCGCGAAGCCATGCGAGATACTTGCGGTTCGTGAGAGGGTGACAACGCAGAGCGCGCGCAAAAGCCCATATCAGCATGACAAAACCGCCGATCCCGCACGCAAACAAGGGAAGGAATTCTTTCATCACGCTCGCCGTCACGCGCGCTATGTGGTACTGGGGCAATGTCGTATATGTGGCCAGGAACGTGTCCGTCCCTTCCGCGGCAAGGGCGAAGAGCAGCGAGCTCGCAAACAGCGCCAAGCAGACCTGCGCCATTGAGAAGCCGGGAACGCCCCTGCGAAACCATCGAATGAACGCTCTCATCGTTCTTCCCCTTCGAAATAGCGCTCGATGTTGGCGGCGGTATCGGGGTTGACGATATGCTCGAGGACCTCCTGCAGCGACCCGATGCATCCCGTCTGTTTTCGCAGGCCGTCCGGCGTATCGAAGGCGGCGATGCGGCCGTCTACCAGAATGACGATGCGGTGCGCGATCTCTTCGACGATCTCGGGGACCGGCGTCGCGATAAGCACCGTAACATCCCGCCGCTGGGCCAGCCGCTGGAGGACCCGCTTCAGCGCGAGAATGCCCGAGGGGTCCAGTCCGCCCGAAAACGGCTCATCAAGAATCATGACCGGCGCATCGGTGACCAGCGCCGAACACAAGGCGGCCTTCTTCTGCTGCCCCGTCGAACATGAGCCGATGGGAGCGTCCTGAACGCCCTCGAGGTCGAACAGGTGCAGCAGGCGGTCCGTATGGTCCAGCAGCCGTTCGTCTTCAACCTCGTAGACCCTGCCGACCGTGACGATGAAATCGCGGACCGCCATCATCGGGAGCCACGCGTCGGCGGGCAAGTAAGCGACGTCTTTGCGGATCGCGGCCTCTTCTTCCATGGTGCGGCGCCGCCGCCGGCCGTTGATCTCCACATACCCCTTCTGCGGCGAGAGAATGCCCGCGATAGCCGCCAGGAGCGTGGTTTTGCCCATGCCGTTAGGCCCCATCACGGCCGCCAGTTCTCCCGGATTGATGTGCAGGTCGATGTCCTTCAGCACCGGCCGGATACCGTAATGCTGCGTGAGGCTCACTACGTCGATCATAGGTCTACCGCATCCCTACTCCTGAAACACCTTCGTTTTCCCACTAAGATAATACACCTTGGCCGCCTTATAATTCGCCCTGTGCCGCGGAATAACCCCTTTCAAGCCCCCTCGGTGCTGTGCTGTCGCGTGGTCCCGGCCGCGCGACTCCGTTACGTCGCTGTCCCCCGGAATGCTTGCCGCCCCGTTTCATGTTATGTTAACCAATAGCCAAAGCAGGCAATCATCAGCACCCGGGAGAAAATTGTATGAAGGAACTGAGAAGCCAGCAGGACTGGCAGGCGTGCCTGGATGTTTCCGCTGAGAAACCCGTCTTTGTGTTCAAGCACAGCACGTCGTGTCCGATTTCCGGCGCGGCGCACAGCCGCGTCACGGAGTATGAGAAGCAAACCGCCGGGCAGGGGGCGGATGTTTACATGGTCAAGGTCATCGAGAGCCGGCCGGTTTCGAACCGGATCGCGGAAGACCTCGGCGTACAGCATCAGTCGCCCCAGGTGATTCTCGTCAAAGACCGGGCCGCGGTGTGGTCGGCGTCGCATCATGGGGTGCGCGGCGAGCGGATGCAGGAAGCGTTTGAATCCGCTGCGCCGTGACTACAGGCCTATGCGGGGGGCGAATCGGCATCCGGAGGCATGCCCGACGCGCCGCATGCTCGACGTGCGCTAACCAGTGTTCATCCGCCCCGTGCCAGCCCCGGACGGAAGGGGCGGCCGGAATCGTGCGGTTTCGGGAGGACTACTGCGTGCCGCCAATGGTGAGTTCGCTGATCCGGAGGGTCGGCTGGGCGTCGCTGACCGGTGCGCCCTGACCGTCTTTGCCGCAGGTTCCGATGGCGAACCCGAGGTCGTTTCCGACAGCCTCGATGTTCATCAGGGTATCCGGGCCGTTTCCGATGAGCGTCGCCCCGCGGACGGGCGTTTCGGCCTTTCCGTTGCGGATGAGATAACCTTCGCTGACCTCGAACACGTAATCTCCGTTGAGGGGGTTGACCTGTCCGCCCCCCATCTTCTTGACGAAGAGGCCCTTTTCGGTTTGGGAAAGGATCGCGGCGGGCTCGGCATCGCCAGAGACGATCATCGTATTGGTCATGCGCGGAATGGGTTTGTGCTGGTAGGATTGGCGCCGCCCGTTGCCCGTCGGCGTCATCCCCATCTTCGCGGCGGTCTTACGGTCATTGATGAAGCGGACGAGCGTGCCTTTGTCGATCAACACGGTGCGGCCCGTAGGAGTGCCTTCGTCGTCGACGCAGGCGGACCCGCGTTTGCCGGGAAGCGTGCCGTCGTCCACGACGCTCACCCCCGGCGCCGCAATCTGTTCGTTGAGCCGCCCGCAGTACTTCGAGACGCCTTTGTCGATGTGGTCGGCTTCGAGGCCGTGTCCGACGGCCTCGTGGACCATGGTGCCGCCGGCCTCACTGCTGAGGACCACGGGCATGCGGCCCGTGGGCGCAGGCTCCGCCTCGAGCATGAGACAGGCCCGTTTGGCCGCGCCCAGGGCAATGGTTTCGGGGGCCACTTCGTCAAACAGTTCGAACCCGAGCGTGCCGCCCGCGGACTCGTATCCGGTCTGCACCACGCCGCCGTCGCGAGCCACGACCCGAACCCAGAAGAGCAGTTGAGGGCGGGTCTCTTCGACGAAACAGCCGTCGGAATTCACAATGACAACGCGGCGCAGGGAATCGCCGTACGTTACGGCCACCTGAACGATGCGGGAGTCGTAGCCGCGGGCCGCCGCGTTCGCCTCGCGTATCAGTTCAAGTTTTCGAGGCGTGGGAATCTCCGACGGCGGCCGTTTGGGGATCGTGCCAAGCCGTCTGGGCTCGAACGCGAAATCATAGACCGCCTTGGCGTCGTGCGCGCCGCCGGCGATCTCGCCCGCAAGCGCGAGCAGGCTTTGCTCGGAAAGATCGTTGGTATGCCCGTAAAGCGTCCGGTCGCCGTTGAGATGGCGGATGCCCGCGCCGGCGTCGGCGCCCGTGATCACCTTCTCGACCTTGTCATTCTCGAAAGAGATGGATGTGCGAACGGTCTCTTCCAGAAAGATTTCGGCCAATTGCCCGCCGTTTCGCAGGGTTGCCTCGAGGATCGCCTCGGCATGTTTTTCAAGATCAATCACGCCATTACCTTTCTCTCTTCGCCGTAATCGTCGCGGCGGAGATGCGTGGCAGTATCCTCAATGCGGGAAGCACATCGCAACCTCGGCGGCAGTCACGGCGTGCATCCGTGGAGCGGCGCCTTCAGAGACGAAGCGCCCCGCGTGACCCGGAAGAACACCGCGGCGCCCGCCGCGAACAGGACAGCCGCGAACGCATCCAGCCACAACGGCTGGAACACGCCCGCCTCCGGCGGTGTCGTCAGGCCCTGGATCTCATAAGGAACTAATAGGTGTGCCACCAGGAATAGCGCATTGATTACGGCATGCATCCACACACAGGGCCATAACGAACCCGTTCGCAGATGAATCCCCGCCAGCAACAACCCTAACAAAAACGCCGGCATAATCTGCGCAGGATAGACATGAACAAGGCCGAACAGAAGCGCGCTGGCGAAACTCGAGGCCCAGGGCCCGTGACGGCGCAGCAATCCGCGAAGCACGACCCCGCGAAACAGGGCCTCCTCTGTGAGCGGGACGCTCACGACCAGAACAAAGAAAGCCCAAAAGGGCGAAGACATCAGTGATTCGAATATCTCCCTGAATTCGTCCTCCAACGGAATCATCTGACGGAGAAGATTATCCAGTTCAGACGCAATCAATGCCGCTCCGATTCCCAGAGGCACGAGCGCGGGAATAGCCGCCCACCGAAAAGCGCGAAGTCCGAAAGCCTGGCGCACCCTCTGCCCGCTCCGCCACCATCCCCACACCAGAAGAGGGAAAACCGCGGCCACGTTCACCAACATCAAGATGTCTGGTTCCTCGGGGACGAAGTCTCCCCGAGACCGTTTGAGGACGGAGATGGCCTCCGCCACGAACACGCCGACACACACAGCCGCACCCAAACGAAACAGCAGGAGCGCCGCGCTCATCAACACGGCTTCAAGATAAGTCATATAAGGCCATCCGGGGGGACGGGGGGCGGACGGCGCCGGCGACGCCGTCACAGCTTGAGAAGCCGCATCCGCCGGCGGCAGGTTCTGGCCGTCAGGTTCCATGAGAAAAGGCGATAAGGGCCCCCTCCGAAACGCGCATCCCCGCTATGGGGCAGCCCGCTTGGGGATAGCGCCCAACTCTCCTCAAATCACCCTGCCGGGGGCTGTGCGGTCACATGTTGCCCGGGCCGGGGATATCGTTAAGCAGGGGGATATTCCAGCCGAGGACCTTGGCCGCGAAGGCCGCAAACACCACCAGGATTATGATAGCAAATACCACCCCCAACAGCGCCCGGACTTTGGTCATACGCGCCATGCAAGGTCCCTCCTCGGATGCAAGCATCCGCTCATGCTCCCAGCACCACGATAGCGCAACCCGGGGAAAATGCCAAGACGGTGCTGGTAAGAACAGCTGCCGGACTCGCAAGGCTGTCTATTTCCTTTTGAGCCCTATCAGGTAGGCGAACGGGAACGACACGATCTGACGCATTCCCGCCACCGATGACACCTGCCGCACCATGCGCCCCACCTCGCCAACGAAGGCCTGGCGCAACACCTGTTCAGTGACCTCGCCCTCCTCGCGCACGGCCAACAGACGGTGGAAGCAGTACACACCCATCAGAAATGCAATCAGAAACACGAAATCGAGTCCTCTGAGATCAATGGTAGGCAATTCCCATGCGGCGAATTCCTGGGTCCAATCGTTAAACGACAGCGTGAGCTGTACCTCGTAAGGCTCGAACCAATCGGCGGCAAAACCGGCCAGCACCGGCGAGATGGTCGCCGCGATGCCGGACACGAGGGCGTTAACGGCCAGATACGATGCCCCGTTGCCATACGGCGCGGTTTTCATGGCCAGGTTGTTAGCGCAAAGCGCTACGCCGGCGGTCGCCATGCCCGCGATCACGTGGATCGCGATCAAGAGCGGGATGCTCAGGATATAGCGATCGGGCAACGTCGTAAACGGCCAGAAAAGGAAGCTGATGAAAAAAAGAGGCACCGAGAACACCAGCACGGACTTGTTGGTGAACTGGTCGGAAAGCCTTCTCCACACGCCGAAGAACAGCACGTTCGTAATCTGGCTGACCACCGAAAGCGAGAGCACCCAGGTCATGTTGAGACCAATGCGCCGAAGCATATACACGGTGAAAAAAGGCGTCGCGAAGTTGACTGCCGCGCCCCAGCACGCCAGAAAGGTTAGCAGATTGCGGAAATTGGTGTCTCGGAACGGACGGGCAAGCAATTCCCAGAGCGGCACGTGCTCGGCTTTGGGCATCGCCGGTTCCGGCGTGCTGCCCATGAAAAATACCGACACCAATCCGGCAACCCCCGCAATGGAGAACACTATCGTATACGCGCCGGCCGGGTTGGTGAAATGCTCCCGGTACAGGTCGACGGCCATGCCGCCGAGAAGGCTCAGAGCCGCTCCGGCGGCCGTGCTGTACGTCAGACGCCGCGCGAAGAATTTCCCCATGCGTTCGACCGGGACGAGGTCACGCAGCCACGAGCCGAAGGCGCATCCCGCGAACGCCCCGATACCGTAATGACATGCCAGAAACAGAAGGAAGAAGGGGACGCGGTAGTCTTCGGGCGCAAACCACGGCAACATGGCGATGGCAAACAGGCAGCTGCGGCTCACGGTGGCCGTGACCACCGTGATGACCTTGCGCATGCGGATGCCTTCGACGACGAAGATGGCGGGAATCTGGAGCATCTGCGACAGAGGCCCGACCGCCGCCAACACGCCGATCACCTTGTTACTGCCGCCAAGGATCAGCGCGAAAGCCACCAGGAACGGACCCGTCGACAAGACCATCATGGTCTGCCCGAACATACCGTCGTAGACAAGACGCGACACGGCCTTGTCGAGATCGGCTTCAACGAGTTCGGGTTTGGGTTTAGTCCATTGAAACATGTGCGACGCTGACGTACTGGAAAATGCCTGCCTATTCTTCTGCACCCGGAAACAATGCAGAAAGCAAATATAGTACGCACTCGTCAGGCGGTAAGCAAGGAAGGAAGGCCCTACTGCCCAAATCGGAGGATTCGAGCTTCGTGTTCCCTGTG
>DAOLNV010000035.1:0-28227 GCA_035416745.1 Candidatus Hydrogenedentota bacterium
ATTCTGCTAAACCCGAAGACTCTGACTTGAAGTGAGAAATGGACAATGACGTATTTGCTGATCGCGCTGACGCTGGCTGCTCCCGGCGAGAGTATGGCCACGGGAGCCGTGGCCTCCCCAGAAGAGATACAGGACGCAGTCCAGTGGCTCGATACCTATTTCGGAGAGACCCCGGGGGATGCCTGGGCATTCTCATTTGCGCACAATGGCGTCCCCGTGACGCAGTTGTTGCCAGGCTGGCGCCGCACGTGCGCGCAGGAAGCGGCGGTGCCGGGCGTTGCGCGCCACACACTGGTGTTCAGCGATGCCGCGAGCGGCCTGGAACTGACCTATACCGCCTTGCTCTATGAGAGGCACGCCGCCATCGAGCTGTTGCTGGAACTGCGGAACACGGCAAATGAGGCCTCGCCCCTGCTCGAACAGATCCGGTCTCTGGATTGCATCTTCTCAATGCCTCCGGGGCCGTGCACCATCCACCATGCACTAGGCGAGTTCAACTCGGAACGGAGCTTCATGCCAGTAGATGACCCGCTCGATATCGAGAAGGCGCCATCGCTCGTTATAGCCCCCCGAGGCGGCAGATCGTCCGATGAACATATGCCCTTCTTCAACGCGCACTGGGAGGGCGGAGGCGTGGTGGTTGCGATAGGCTGGGCTGGTCAGTGGGAAACCCGGTTCCGTTGCGAAGAGGGCAACCGTCTGCGTGTCGATTGCGGCATGCAGAAAACGCGGCTGCGCCTGCATCCGGGCGAGACGATCCGCACCCCGCGCGTCCTGCTCGAGTTCTGGAGAGGCGCCGACGCTCTTCGGGGCAACAATCTTTTCAGGCAGTGGATGTTGGCACACAATCTCCCGCGGCGCGGCGGCGACCTGGTGCTCGCTCCCATATGCGGTTCCGTGAGCGAGGTGGACCCGGACGGCTCGTACGAGGGGCCGCACGTGCGCGCCATGCAACCTCTGGCCGAACGCGGCGTAGAAATATTCTGGTCCGACATGGACCCGCAGCAGTGGTATCCGGGCGGGTTTCCTAACGGCACCGGCACCTGGGAGCCCGACCCCGCGAAATATCCTCGTGGGCTGCGCCCGATAGGCGAGGCGGCGCATGCCGCCGGTCTCGAGTACCTTCTATGGTTCGAGCCCGAGCGTGTAGCGCCCGGTACGCGAATAGAGGAGCTGCACCCAGAGTGGCTCGCACGGGGTGAGCCGTTTCACCTGTTCCGGCTGGATATTCCCGAGGCGCGTGACTGGCTGACGGACTACATCGACAAGCAGATTACTGAGGCGGACCTCGATTGGGTCCGTTGGGATTTCAACATCGAGCCGCTTGGATACTGGGAAAGAACCGACGAGCCGGAGCGCGAAGGCATCGCCGAAATCCGCCACGTGGACGGCCTGTACGCCATGTGGGAGGAACTGATGAGAAGGCATCCGGGTCTCGTGATCGACATATGCGCGAGCGGGGGCCGCCGCATCGATTTCGAAACGCTCCGGTACGGGCTGCCTCTGTGGCACAGCGACCTCCAGTGTTTTGGCCCCCATCCCGCCGCCGACCAGTTGCAGAACGGGGGCTTGTTCCGCTGGCTGCCTCTTCATGGCTGCGGCAACTTCGGCCTTGAGCCGGCGTATCTCTTCCGCAGCGCCATGACCACGGGCAACATTCTCACCGACAGCCCCGCCGCGCCCGGCGCCGGCAAGGAACTGGCCGTCCAACGCACCGTGGCCATTTACAACAAGCTGCGCCCGTTCATGCTCGGCGATTTCTATCCATTGTTCGCTCACCTTGCGGACGAGAGCGTCTGGTATGGCTTCCAATTCCATCGTCCAGACCTTGATGCGGGATTCGCCCTATTATTTCGGCGGGAAAACTCGCCGTACTTGCAGGCGGAACTGTCTCTGAAAGGCCTGAACGCCGAAAAACTATATGTTGTGACGTATGAGGATCGGCCTGAAAGTGAAGAGGTCTCCGGTAAGGCTCTTTCCGCCTACCCGGTCAGCGTCCCCGAGGCTCCTGGCAGCGCGATTCTCTACTATCGCTTGAAATAGCCCCTGCACTGCCCCGATGACGGCTTGAAATGCTCCCTCATTCACGGCGTGAGGCCTTTCTGCTGCCAAGCCCCACGTGACGCGAGGTCCGACAGCTTATACACGCGCGGCAGGAGGCGTGTAACCACTTGGCATCCTTGAGATTAACGCAGAGCGGCGTTAATGGTCAGTTGAACGTCCACAGCATTCACGGCGCCCGAACCGTCGGCATCGCAATCGAGGCCGTTGGGATCTCCAGCGAGCGATTGAGTACTGCGAAGCACGGCATTGATGACAAGCTGCACGTCGATTGCGTCGACTTTCCCGTCGCCGTTCACATCGCCGGTTACTGCGGCTGGGGGCGCCTCGTCACCAGGCACTTGCGGACCAGTCAAACCGTCCGGTTGGTACGCCACTTGTGCCCGCTTTTCGGCGCCGGAGGTCCGGTAAAGAACCTCGCCGGCGAGGACTGGCGCGCCGGTCTCGCCCGAGTCTGAGCGTATGCGGTAGGTGACGTGAGCCGGCAAGGCAGGGGTCCAGATCCACACGAAGCTCAGTTCGCCCGAGTCTCCCTCCACGGGCACGACCGCAGGCGGTTCGGCGGCGTCGAGCAGACCGTCGAAGGTCCAGCCTGGCGGCAACGTCTCTACCAGCCCGAGGGCCGAGATGGATTCCGGGCCGGCGCCGGTGAAAGTCACCGTCACCTCAGCGGCCTGTCCGCTAGCGACGACGTCGCGCACCGCGTTCAGCGCCGGCAGGGTTGTGACGCCTGCCCGACCAGTCTCCGCGCTCTTGGCAGTGGCGCCTGTGGCCGCGGTTCCGGGTGCGTATCCGTCTTCCGTACCCTCCTCGACATGGTAGCCGCCGAGATTGTAGAACTGGATCACGCGAAGGATTTCAGACACGCTGATCTGCCAATTCCGTGGATTGTAGTCACTGTCGTGCGGGACGCAGGACATGTCCGGGGTTCCGGGAAGGCCCGGCTCGTATCCGTCCTCGGTTCCGATGGCACAGTGATAGCCGCCGAGGTTGTAGAACTGGATCACGCGAAGGATTTCGGACACGCTGACGAGGTAATTCGCGGAATTGTAGTCCAGCGTGTGGTGAACACGTTGTGCCAGCGCGTTCCTGCCGCCGATCGCCGCTGTTTGTACGTCGCCTTGGCCCCACCACCTGTAAAGCACGTTTCCAGAGAAGGATTTTTCGCCGGTCTGGCCTGTCGGCACACTTACCCTGTAGGTGAAGGCGCACGGGAACGCGGGTACGCATGACCAGCCGAACTCGAGAGTGCCGGCAGTGCCGAAACTCGGGATAGTCGACGGACTACATTCCGGAGGATGGACGCTCACCAGGGAATCAAACGTCCAGCCGGCCGGAAGTTCCTCGACCACCGCCACGGTGTCTGGGTCGACCGGCCCGGGGTTATCGATGGTCACCGTGATCTCTTCGGTTCCCGGCGAAGCATATTTGTAGTACCAGAGCGAGCGGGAAGCAACCAGAGCCGAGTTGTCAGGGTCGAGGTAATCCGGGACACCG
Organism: Candidatus Hydrogenedentota bacterium; assembly: GCA_035416745.1. Lineage (NCBI taxonomy): Bacteria > Pseudomonadati > Candidatus Hydrogenedentota > Candidatus Hydrogenedentota bacterium. Next base: position 3,559 of record DAOLNV010000035.1, read on the forward strand.
TCATCGTCTGAGTCACCGTAACCTTCCATCTCGTCGGGGATGCCGTCACCGTCGCTGTCCGTGTCCAAGTAGTTCGGGATGCCGTCGCTGTCCACGTCCTCCCCACCCTCGACTTCATCGAGGATGCCGTCACCGTCGCTGTCCGTGTCCAAGTAGTTGGCAATACCGTCGCCGTCGGTGTCCACACCGCCTTCGGACACGTCAGGGATGCCGTCGCCATCACGGTCGAATGCAAGCAGCTGCACATGAACGTAAGGCTGGGTGCAGGCGGGAGCGGAATCTTGAGCGAAGGCGGCCCAGAACTCGAGGTCGGTGGCGTCGTACACCACGTTCATGACGTTGCCGCTGGGCGTGGCAATGAGGTTGGCGATCGCCATCATGGTGTTCTGGTCGTGCGCGCCGTAGTTGGCGACGATATGGGGGAAGGCGCCACGTCCTTCATCTTCGTAGACGACGTCGACGGCGACATCGGGGGCGTATTCGTCCGCGGGGTCGTTATCGGTCCAGATGATAAGGTCGTCAGGCGGTGTTTCGGGGGCATGAGCAAGGATTTTCACGGCGGCCATTTCGTCCCGGCCATCGCCAAACACGTAGTGGTAACGCTTGATGCGTTGCGCGTTGCTAAGAATGCCGATGGCGTCGGAAAGGCTCCGCGCGTCGTAGAGAATCGTGCGGAACAGCGGCATGAAGTGGGTGCCATTCAGGTCATAGGGCGCTTCGCCGCCGGGCGAATTGCCCATCTCGGCCAGGGCGATTCCGGCCGCATTCATTCCCGTATGGGCGCCGGCCAGTCCGGCGGCAATAGGACTGACATGGGGCTGCCCGGACTCGGGAAGGTAGATGGCGATAAGAGGATAATCCTGCGAATTGGCGTTGAGATCCCAGTCAAGGTCGCGTGTCTGGTAGAGATGGCCGTCCGCCGTGGCCGTGTCCCAGGCAGCAACGGAACTGCACGAATAAGGGGCGACCACCATAAGGGTATGTGCCCTGCGGAGGGTCAAATAGTCGATGCCGGCGCCCGCCGCAATTCCCATCAATTCTTGCTCGTACCGGTCATCGGTATGCGGCGCGGTGGTGTTCCACGCGTCATCGAGGAAATCATCCGTGAACGAAGGTTCCTGCTGCTGGCTGTAGGCCAGGAATGCGGGGATGAACGCCTGTATTTCGGCTTGCATGAGTTGGCCGTATTGGTAGCCCATTTCGTAAGGCGTGCCAGCAACCACGACAACGGGGATTTCTTCCGCGCCCGACCCGGCGGAGGTGCGGTAACCGCTGCCGCCGATACCATCCGGTTCGTTGAGGTCGAACTCGACGTAGCTGCGCAGATGCGCGGGGATGGTTTCTCCTTCGGCGTAGGCGACCCAGAATCTGCGCGCAGTTGTATCGTAGATGATGCTGACGACGGTCGACTCCACGCCGTCGGCAACGGCGATTTCAATGGATTTTTCGGCGTTGATGGCGCCGTATCGCGACTCGATTGCGGCATACAGGGTCTGGTTGCCTTTTCGGCCGTCTTCGGGACCGGGCATCGCGTAAGCGCCGCCGTCATGGCGTTTCCAATAGACAACATCGGGCAGCGGCTGGTAGAAGGGTGAGTAATACGGGTGAGGCAGGGCGGATTCGCCGCCTTCGAACGCGTTGAAGCGGGTATTGCTGGTGAACAACAGCCGCGCATCGGGCTGGCCGACGGGGTCAGGGCCGCTGATGCAGTAGTAATACTGATTGGTGCGTGTGGCGCTTTCGATTCGGCTGAGCGCTTGCGCCAACGTGGTGGCATGATAGAGAGCGTCGCGAAGCAGGATGGGGAATGGAACTCCGTCCAGTGTCTCAGCATCGCCGAACCCGCCCATAATCTGGCTTTCCGCGATCCCGTGCTCATTGATCCCGCCTACGGCGGCGCCCGCCAGCCCGGCGAAGGTGATGACGGCGTGCTGTTCGCCGTCCTCGGGGTAGTACATGGCCACGACGGGGTAGTCCTGGGCGCCCGTGTCCATAGACCAGTCGAGGTTGCGCATTTGATAGAGATGGCCGTCGGCCGTTGCGTTCCCCCACGCGGCGAACAGCCCGCAGTTGTACTCGCCCATGTCGGGGACCATGTGAAGCTTCTGAAGTTCTCTGAAAGTGATCTCGGGGTGCCCCGCATCGGCGCATCCGTCGGCGATGCCGCGCAACTCGCGCTCCCACGCTTCCGTGTCGAAGTGGGTGCTGTTCCACATGGCATCGATGGCTTGGTCGTACAGGTCTTCGGGAACGCCGAAGGCGGCTTTCATGCCGGCCCAGCACGGGGCAATCTGGTCGGCCAGAAGTCTGCCGTACCAGTAGCCCATCTGGTAGCGGCTGCCGCCGACCTTGACGAGCGTGATGGCATCCTCTCCAGAGCCGACGGTCTCGATGGTTCCCCAGCCGCCGACGTCGCGATAGGGCAGGGTATTGGGCGTCACGACAACCTCCGTCGTGAATTTGAAGGGGTAAGGGCCGCCGCTGGGATAAGTCAATTCGACGAAGAAGGCCGTCCACCCCTGGCCGGGTTTGGGAACCGCTCCAATGTAAAGTCCGCCCCCCTGGTCAGTGAGCACTGAGCTGGTGTACGCGGCTCCGATGGTGTCCATGCGGAAATTGCGCTCGTTGGGATTGGTGGCTTGCCACAAGAGAACCTGGGTGGGCGCCGTGGCCGTTTGGACGTGAAGCGACCCGTCCGCCAGTTTGGACCAGGTGAACTGGGGCCGGGGCACGCCGTTAAGAATGGCGCCGTAAAAAGCGGCGATGTTGTAGACCGCCTCTGTATTCATGCCGTGATCGGTGTTGGGCACGTAGCGAAGGTACTTCTCGCCTTTCAGTCCGTCGAAATAGAACTGGGCGGAATCGGGCAGGAAGAACTGGTCGCCGGTCGCGTTCATGATGTACTTGGGCATGGTGAGCCGGTTGTCGGCATACCGGTAGGGGTCAACAACCCCCATCATGTCGCGGAACTGCGGGGTATGGAGCCAGCTCATGATATCCATGTCGACGTAATCCGAGAGGGCGTCTGCCCAATACCCGTAAGCATCCCAGTGGTGCTGCATGGAAACCTCAAGGTTCAAGACATCAATCACGATGGGGATGATGGCTTCCACGCGCGGGTCTACCAGGCCGGTGGTCCATGTGGTCCATCCGCGTTTTGAGCCCCCGGAGACCACGAACCCGTTGACGGCGGGATACTCGGCCTGGATGGTGTCCATGGCGCGCACAACAGCCTTGGTCATGGGCAGACGCGGAAGCCAGAGGGGGTCGCCGGTGGTTTTGTACTTGTCCCAGCAATAGGCAATCAACTCGTCTTCGGTGCGTCCGATATCGATGTATCGAGGATCAGTTTCATCGGCAAACCGCAAACGCTGGTTTGGAATCTGGCGCAGTTCAGCGACGATGGATTGCGTTTGCACAGCGATAAAAGTAAGGTCGGATGGCGGAGACGGCGGAATATAGCCGTTGTTGCTGCCGCCACTTATGAACAGCAACGCTTTCGTATGACTGACCACTTGGGGAACGATAATGGTCAGCTGGTGTTCCCAAAGGACTCGATCAACCTCTGCAAGCGAACGCCAGGTTTGCGAGCTCATGGGCCACATGGTGGCTGTGTAGCCGGGCCCGCTGTACGTAGTGAGAGGCGTTGGCCCATAGCTATAGGCTGGGTCCGGCGCCGCGGCATAGTCGTCGAGCGGCGTAGCACTGGCTGGCGCTGTCCAAAACGTCAATAACAGAGCAACAAGGCATAGCGCCTTCGTAGAGGTTGTCGTGCGGCTCATGCGAAGCGTCCCCCTCCTGATGTTTCGGCAATAGTACCTTGGTTGTTAATAGTCAAACTGTGGCGCACCACAAGTAGACTTTATGCTTCTGTGGGCATGATGTCAATGTTGAGGGCGCAAACGAGGCTTTGCGGACTCCTGAAAAGTCCGCAACGCATTTCGGTAGAATGCGTTACAACACGGTAAAAGCGCCCGGGGAAAACACTCGAGCCGACATATATCTAAAGAAGATACCCAGATGCGCGCGGGCCGGGACCGGATGGATTTTCTGGAACGACATGGATACACTCGGGGACGGTTCGGCTGCTTGAGGCGAGGTAGATAGGCCGGAGGCTTCGCCCAAGTACAAGAGGTACATGCTCACGGCGGAATGTCCGGCACGCAGAAGGAAGAAACGACCATGGATACGGCGAAAAGGCGGGCACTGTGCGCGGTCCTCGTGGGAATGGTCCTCGCGGGCGGAAACGTTCCGGCGTGGTGCGACCGGCCGGTGACGCGCGCGCCGTTCGTCTACGAGATCGACTACGAGGATGCCCAGGCCCGTAAAGGTTCCTTCAAGGAACATTTTGAGACGTTTGCGCCTGAACTATTTCATCCGGGCCCGGACCTGCGCTATTTCGGACGGTTCGGGTTTGGGTCTGGGGTCCCGCTTGAGCGGAGCATGAGTTTCGAAGCCTACGCCGAAGAGACGTCGGCCTATATTCGGTTTCTTCATGAGAAAGGGGTGCGCTGGGTCACGCCTTATCTCTGTAACCAGACACTGACAGGAAACGAGGTAACGCGGTCGGGGGCATGGGAAGTGCTGGACCGATGGGAAGAATTCGAACCGCTCGGTATCGGCCCAAAGCCCGCGTCACTGTTGGATTGGCTTCAACGGGAGCCGGACGGCAATCTTCACTACAACTACAAGCGCAAGTGTTTTCTTGAGCGTGGTTTGGGCGACGAATACATCCGGTTCGCGCCATGTCCGAGCCACCCGGGATGGCGACAGTTTTGCGCCAATGAAGCCCGGCTGGCCGCGCAAGTGGGATGCGACGGGCTCTTCATAGACAACTGTATTCTTCACTGCTACTGCGAACAGTGCGAGGCAGGATTCCAGAAGTACCTCAGACAGAAGTATACGTCCGAGGAGCTTCAAAGGGATTTTGGAGCAGAACGGTACGAGGATATGCGCCTATATTCAAGCGGTGACCTTCGGGTGTGGGCTCAATCCTTCGACGCGTTCATACCTTGGCTCGAGAAACGGTACCCTCCCCCGGAGCGTCTCGTTCATTTTGACACGGCGGGCGCGCTGGATGCCGAACACGTCGCGAACGCAGGCGGCGGCATGTTGGTGGGGGAGGCTTCGGTGTTCATCAGCGAACACGTTCTTGCGCCGGGCATCCGTCCCACCTTCGAGGCGCTGCGCCTGGCGAATCCGGCGTTGCAGACGCCGGAAGGCCGCCTGCGCTGGTTCGAAACTCAGAAGTTCTGGGCCTACAGCAATGGGCAGATGCTGGCCCAGATGCGAGATGCGGGCCGGACCGTCAAGCCGGATTTCTTCCTGGTTCCCAACTGGGGGACCTTGCAACGCATAAATGCCGCGGCCGGACGGGCAGAGGATGGCAAAGATTTCGAACTGATGAGGGCCGGGGCGGACTGGTGGATGTTTGAAGAGGGGAACACTACGGGGCTGGTTGCGCCCGGAGTGGTGGTGGAGTACGACGCAGAACTGCGTCTGGCCTTTGCGCACGGCTTGCGCGCCATGCTGTTGCCCTACAAGCTCGACGGCGCGGACGTCACCGCGGTCGCGTTGGCTGAGACGGCGGCGTCGGGCGGCAGCGTATTCGTGGGCATGCGCCAGGACGCCCCCATTCAGGCACGGTATCAATCGTTCTTCCGGGAGTTCGGCGATTTGTTCGACGGGTATACCTCCGGTGCCCGCATTGGGCTGGTTCATCTGTTTGACCAGCTGTTTTACCTCAACATCGAGCATGTCCGGCAGGTGCACGCGCTGAACCGCGCGCTGGCGGATATGCAGATTCCCTTTGACCACGTTGTCGAGAAAGACCTGACAGCGGACCGCCTCAACGAATACGACGTGGTGATCTTCCCGCATACGGTGTTTCTGAGCGACAAAGATGTCGATGCCATAGGCACGTATGTCGCCGGAGGCGGAACGCTTGCCGCAATCGGCGAAGTGGGAACGCGCGACCTGGCGTGCAAGCCGCGCACAGGCGTACCCCCGGCAACTCACCGGTATCCGACTCTCAACAGCGTTCTGACACAGGACGGCATATACCTCGAACCGGCGTTGCAGAGCGTTGAAACGGTTGAACTGGGAGAAGCGGCAGCCAGCCGGTACCTCAAGCTCGCCGAGTTTGACCGAGTGCTTTGGTTCAAGCGTTACCAGGAAACCGGTGTCCTCGGCGAATTGCTGGACAGCGCCTTGGGAGCGGATGCGCATATCCTGGACCCTGTGGCCGGCAGCGGCATGCGCGTGTTTGTGTACGAGAAGAGGCTGGGGGGCAAGACGCGGGTCGTGGTGCATCTTGTCAACAAGAACGTGCCGTTGGACCGGCCTGTGGAAGAACGCAGACTCGCGCGTGTTCGCAACCTGAAAGTGAACCTGCCGGTTCGCGGAAGCGGCGGCATATCTGAGCTTGAAGTCCATGCGCCGGAAGACACCGCGCCGCGGGTGGTGTTGGCGGATTACGCGCGGGGCCAGGTCGCGCTGGACGAAGTGGGAGCCTATACGTTGCTAACCTACCTCTGCGACACCGAATCAAATTAGTGGGCTGTTCGGCACTCTCAGGCAATCATACGCCGTTGAGGTACAGACGGCGTCTGGTCGGCAGAGTCACAGCGTTCAAGAGCTTATCGACTGGTTTCTCAGTTGACCGAGACCGCTTGCTTCTGCCAGAAACGACCATAATAAGAATTCTGCTGGAGGCGGACGACGGTTCCCACGGCACCGCCTGTTCGAAGAGCAGACCCGGTTGGGCGTAGCAGGACTCCGCGCTCGTGTCCGTTTTCTTTGGCCTGTTTGCGCTGATTCCGGGATCTTCTCAGGGGGCCGATTTCCGTGCCAGGTAGTGTCTTTCGCGTGGAATCCGGCCGGGTACAGCTCAAGTATCTTTTTTTCAATTCTTGGAGTATAACTGCATTAGTGGGAACTGACTTTGGAGCGGGTATCCGGCACTCAGTAGTGAGGAGGTGCAGTCCATGCGCAAGCATCAGCTCGCATTAATCCTGGCAATCACAATAACGGCGGCCTGTTCTTCCTCGTTGGCGGAATCCCAGGAAGAACTCGTGGGCAGCATCGCGAACGTGAAAGGAACGATCCATCTGCTTCGCGGACAGAACGAAGTTGCGGCGGGAAAAGGCACGCGCCTATACGCATCCGACATTATCCGGACGGACGCAGAGGCGGGCGTTGGCGTGGTCTTGAGGGATGACACGACGCTTTCGCTGGGTCCGTCGAGCGAACTCAAGATGTCCGAGTTCAAGTTCAAGCCGGACGAGGGTATTCTGGGAATGACGCTCAGCATAGCGAAAGGGACCCTGGTCTACATCTCCGGGCAAATTGCCAAGCTTGCTCCCGGCTCGGCCCAGATTGAAACCCCTGCGGGGGTAGCGGCGGTTCGCGGCACGGAACTCCTAGTGGAAGTGCCGGCAACGAAGGCCGAGAAACAAGCGGAGAAAGCAAAATGAAATGCGCGAACGTCATGGTTTTGATTCTTCTCTGCGTTGCGGCCGGATGCGCGAAAACCCCGAGGGCTAGTTTCTATCTGGTGCCCGACCCTGAAGGGCGTGTGGGCGAGGTCACGGTGACCAACCAAGCCGCCAGTGTGACACTGAACAAGGCCAACGAAACCGTAGCGGCAATGCGTGTGGACCAGGCATTTAAGGAATCACGCATGGCAACGTCCGAAGAGATTGAGACCAAGTTTGGCGACGCTCTCGCGCTCGTGCCGCCGCCGCCGAAGGGATTCAATATCTATTTCCACACCGACTCGAGCAAAGTGGATGCCGACTCGCTCCCTATGTTTGAGCAGGTCTTGGCGGAGGTGCGTCAGCGCGATTCGCACGATATAAGCCTGAACGGTCACACGGACCGGACAGGGGAAGCCGACTGGAACATGAAGTTGAGCCTGGAGCGTGCCAATGCTGTCAAGGTTCTGCTTGTGGAACAGGGCGTCTCTGCCGACTACCTGACCATCGAATATTACGGCGAAAGCAAGCCCGTTATTCCGACCGAGGACAACGTTAGCGAACCAAAGAACCGCCGGGTCGAAGTGGTTGTCCGGTAACCCGGGGGAGCGGTGGCGGACCGGTGATGCGGGCCAAGTCAAGGGACCGTCTTATGCGGCTGGGGGGTGGGGTCTGGGTGAAGGGTCACCGGCTTGCGCCGACGTCACACATCATCGTGTTGCTCGGCGGACTCCTCACGCTGTTCTTTCTTGTTCTCGTAGTATACCCCCCCTCGCCCGTCAAGGCCTTCGAGTACGTGGGATACGACGAGATGGTCCGTTTCCTCGGAGGAGAGCCGCCGCCTCCCGATGTGGCGGTGATAGACATAGACGAGCCGAGTCTTGCAAAGCTGGGGCAATGGCCGTGGCCGCGCTACCGGATAGCGGCGCTTGTCGAACAGGCCTCCGCCCTTGGCGCCCGCAGTATTGCGATGGATTTCCTCTTCGCGGAACCCGATCGGCTCTCTCTTGCTGAAGTAGGGGATCTGTACCGGCGGGACCGTGGCATTGAACTGAATCTGAGTGGAGTGCCGGGGGATGCCCTGGACAACGACCGGGTACTGGCTGAGACAGTAGCCAGGCACGCGGTAGTTCTGGGCGCGGACCTGAGGTTCGACGAAACGATGCCGGACCGCGGACAGGTCTGCGGGAATCCCTTGAGCGTTGTTCTCCGGGCCTTGCCCGAAACGGAAGGGACGCCGCCCGTTCCTCTTGCCTCCGGGATGGTATGCCCGGTTCCCGAGCTCGCCGAGGCCGCGACCTTCGTGGCGGCCACGAACTCGCTTCCCGACCGGGACGGCAAACTGAGACGGGCCCCGCTTGTGCTGCGCTGTGGCGAAAAGTGGGTGCCAAGCTTGGCCGCAGGCGCGCTCCTGGCCGCCTCGGGCGAGAATCAGGTGGTGCTGAAGTGGTCCAACGCGGGTGTGCTCGAGTTGCGTATCGGAGAGACTGTGATTCCGACGGATGGCCAGGGCAACCTGCTGTTTCCATTTCGCATGCGGCCGCCAGACCGGTTCCTGCATATCTCCGCAGCCGACCTTCTGGAAGGGCGAGTCGAACCCGAACGTCTCAAGGACAAGATTGTTTTTGTCGGGTCCTCCGCGAGCGGGCTTCAGGATATGCACGCGACACCGGTCATGCGATTGTGTCCCGGGGTGGACTTGCACGCCCTCGCGGCTGACGCAATTCTGCGGAAAGACTTCTTTGTCCAGCCAGGGTGGAGCCGGGGCGGGCAGGCCGTGCTCGTTGTCCTGGCAGGCGTCCTGGTGACGGTCTTGGCCGCCTGGACCCGCGTTGTGGTAAGCGCCCTGATGACCGCCGGGGCCATCGTAATGCTGACACTGAGCTGCTGGGCCATCTTCGACCAGTGGGGCGCCTATTGGTCCCCCCTCCCCGGAGTGAGCATGCTGGCCGCTGGCGCGTCACTGCTTACCTTCGTGCGTCTGCGTCACGAAGAGAAGCGCAAGCAGCTTCTGAGACAATCCTTCGCGCGATACGTGAGCGCGGAGATTGTCGATCAGATCGTCCGAAGCTCCCAGCCCGTGAACGTGAGCGGCGAGCGCAGAACGGTTACCATTCTGTTAACCGACATCCGCGGATTCACGTCGATGTCCGAGACCATGGCTCCGGAAGAGCTTGTGCAGTTCCTGAACTCCTACTTTGCGGCCATGATCGACATTATCCTTGAAAACGAAGGGACGCTCGACAAATTCATGGGCGATGCGGTGCTGGCGTTGTTCGGCGCGCCCGTACAACACGACGACGACGCGCTTCGGGCCGTGAAAGTGGCACTGGCCATGCAAGAGACGCTGGGCGGCCTGAATGCACAGTGGCAAGAGCGCGGAAAGCCGCGGATTCGAGTGGGCATTGGGATCTCGACGGGGGAAGTGATTATAGGCAATATTGGTTCCGCGCGGCGGCTCGAATATACGGCTATTGGAAGAGACGTGAATTACGCCCAGCGCATCGAAGCGCTTACAAAAGAACTTCCCTTCGACATCCTGGTGAACGAGACCACTTACGAACAGGTCAAAGACTACGTGGACGCCGAGAAGTTTGGCCCCCTGGCTATTCGGGGCAAAGAGGCGCCTGTCTGCATTTATGGCATCAGGGGGCTCAGTAGTAGTTCACACTGATGCGCGTGCCGCACTTTGGAGGCGCGGGGCCGATCAGCGGTTTCACAAAAAGGTTGCTCGAATGAGCCGCTGTGCGCGAAGATATGGCAAAGACGCTTGCCACGGGCATTGGAGCAGATATCATGCATATTGAATCGTATCTTGGGCGCAATGAACTCTTTATGGGACTCGGTCTCCAAACCATCGAGCGCATCGCGAAAGAGTTCCGCAAGGTCGCATTCAAGGCGGGGGACTCGATTATTATCGAGGGAAGCCGCGGCGAAACGTACTATCTCATTGCGACCGGTGAAGCGACGGTGCTCAAGGGCGCCGGAGTCGGTCAACGAGAGCTCCAGCGATTGGGGCCGGGAGACGGCTTCGGTGAGATGTCGCTTGTGGCGGATGAGCCGCGTTCTGCCACGGTGAAAGCGGTCTCGGATGTGGAACTCCTGTGCCTGGACCGCGAGCAGTTCATTGTGTTGATGGACCAGGAAGAACGGTTTGCCCAGCGTATCCTTCGGCTCTTATCCCAACGTCTTCGACAGTCGAACCAAGTTGCCACGCTGGATTTGCTTCGTGCACATCAGGGCCTGATCATTTCACTTGCCGAACTGGCCGAATCGCGGGATGCCGATACGGGCGCTCACTTATACCGTGTGCGGGATCATTGCACGCTCTTGGCCAAGCTTATGTCGGCGGACGTTCGATTCAAGGATGATGTCGACCCGGACTTTATCGAAGCCATCTACTACGTGAGTCCGCTGCATGATATCGGCAAGGTGAGTATTCCTGATGCCATTCTGCTGAAACAGGGCAAGCTCACCCCTGCGGAGTTCGAGGTTATCAAGACCCACACGCTAGTCGGCGGCCACGCGCTTGATACAGTGCTTCAATACTGCGACCTCCAGATGTTCCGCATAGCACGGGATCTCGTCATGAGTCACCATGAGCGGTACGATGGGAACGGGTATCCGTCCGGAATACGGGGCGAGGAGATTCCCCTCGCGGCGCGCATCATGGGTATCGCGGACCATTACGATGCCCTGCGCTCGAAACGCGTGTACAAGGAAGCGTTTACGGCCGAGGAAGCTATCCAGAACCTTCGCGAAGAAAGCGGAAAGAGGTTTGATCCCGCTGTCGTCGACGTCATGCTCGCCCACATCAACCTTTTCGAAGAGATACATGACCAATACGCGGAGATGGAGGCGCTTCCCGAAAAACATGCCGGATTCCTATGACCCCCCGGCCGCCGCTCACGCCCCTTCGCGCCAGCGCAAAACGCGAACAAGCCAAGCGGCGGAGAGCGGGCCGGACGTGTTCACTTCAAGACGGTTGCACCCATGATACCGAAGATAACGTCGTTGGCCACCGCCTCGAATTCCACGGAGGCGAGTTCCGCGCCGGGTTTCAAAAGGAACGGGACGAGATGGGCCTCGGTGTCAACGGCAACGGGCTGGGTAAGGTCCTGCACATCCGCCGAGCCCGCGGGCCCGTGGCGGCCGCCAAGGTTCTCGAAACCGTTGGCCTGGCAGTCGTGATAGCGGCCGCACCACGTGCCCCAGCAGTCACCGATGGTGAAGGGATTGACCAGGTCGGTGGATTCGGCGGCCCCGTCGGCATAATTGAGCGTGACCCGCACATTGGGCACGTGGCTTTGCACAGGGAACGTAATGCCGCTGATCATCAGGTACAGCGTCTGTCCCGCTGTCTGCACAGGAAACGCCAACTTCGCAGGAAAACCTCCGGTGACCGTGACAACGCCGATGTTCGGGCCTTCCTTGGCTGTTTTGAAGGGGATGCCGTCCCGGGTCCAGGCGATGCCGTCCGGGCCGGTCTTGGCGCGCCACGAGGCGTCGCTCAGGGTTTCGATGCGGCCGCCATGGTGCGTTTCCCTGAAATGGTCTTTCCAATAGCCGAAATTGACCTGGCTCGCGGGCATCTCGGGGGCGGGCGCATGCTCCTGGACGTACCGGGGCGCATCGACAAGCTCCGAGTTGAACACGCCGGAAAGGTCCACAAGGGCCCAGCGTGCGAGGTCGTGCTCGCCGGCATCCGGAGCGTGCCACATGCGCTCGGGCGGAGGAGGGGTTTCTGGGCCGATTTGGAGCCGAACGGGCATCCACGTCGTCAGAGGCGGCTGGCCAGCCAGGACGAACAGCACGCCGGGCCCTGGCGCGCCTGCGGCCGTCCCGCGCAATGTGCCGTTCTCAAGCCGAACGCCGCTGAGGAGGCCTTGCGGATCCTGCCACGCCGTAATGACTGAGCCAGACAATGCCAACTGGCAATCCGAGCTTTCCGAGACAGTCACCCGTTCGGGGACCGGCATTGAGCGCGGAACAAACACGACTTCGACGGCTCCCCGCGTTGCGGGGACCGTTTCGACGACCGCCCAGGTTGTCCCGCTGAACCCCGGCTCAAAGGTTGTCGGCGTTTTCGCGGAGGGCGTCACGCGCACATCGCGGACTTCCGACCCCGCGACAGGCAGACGCCATCGCACGGCGGTTTCGATTGGCGATTCCCATTCCACCCAGACGCGCCCGTCGTTTCGCCGCCACGAATAGGAGAAATGAGGCGCTGTGATGGCCGCGTCGGTCCAGTCGCCTGGAAACTGAGGTGTAACGTGGACACAGCCATCCTGCCGCTTCGGGCAAATGCCAAAGAGCCCTTCGACAACGGCGCGGCCCCACATGCTGGACGCGTCGGCGAACTCGTCGTTGGCGCGCTGGCGGCCGTCGACGTAGCTGTGGCACGACAGCCCGCCCGGGGTGGGACCGTTGAAAATGCCGCAGAGGGAGGCGCGCAACAGGGCATAGGCCTCGCCGCTGCGGCCAGCGGCGTAGTTCGTGAGGGCGTAGTTGAGTTCCTCGCCATAGGCCATCTCGTAGGTGCTGTGGGTGTAACTTCGCCCGCGGTTCGGGTACCAGTTGGAACTCCAGACAAGCATGCCGCCGCCTGGCGTGCTTTCGGTGCGCAGGTGCGTGTCCGCCCAGTCGAGCATCTGGTAGGTCTGGAACGGGTCCGCGGCGCCGAATTCGGCAGCATGATAGAGCGTTGGCAGCTCCGGTTCGGGGTGGAGGAGCTGATGGCCCCGGGTGTCACGGTACTCCGCAAACGTGCCCAGCCGCTTCATCCACAGTACTTCCTGGATCGCTTTGAGGGTGCGTTCTGCCCGGGCTTGAAAGGGCGCGGGGTCGCGCCGGAGCCTGACCGCGAGCTCAGCCATGAACCGGTTCGCGTTGAGCATGTAGGCCGAAGCCTGTGTGCACTGGCCCCGGATGTACCAGTGCGAATCGCTGATCCAGGTATTGAGGGCGCTTTCGTACAATCCCTCATTTGCGGGCTGCAGACGTGTATCCTCCCACTCGAGGATCCCCTCGAGGACGGGGAAGATGCGCTCCATCAGTTCCAGGTCGTTGGTATAGTCGAAATATTGCCGGACATGGTCGAAGAACACCTCGTTCATGTTGTAAAAAACGCCGGGTTCGTACTCGAGGAGGGAGCCGAGCGCGCCCGCGTCGGGTCCCTCTTTCACAAGCCCGAGGGTGGTGTGCGCCTCAATATATTGGCGGACGCGCTCGGTCCAGCCATAGCAGACCGGGCCATAGCCCGTGCGCCAGCCAAGATACGCGAAGCGCCAGGACCAGCCGCCGTGCACCGTCGCCAGGCCGCCCCACGTCCCTTCCGTGGCAAAGGCCATCATCGGGACTGCCGCGTCGAGATAGGGGTCGGGCGTCCGCACGGTCACACGTTGGGCAATAGAACGGTTCCGCTCGAGTGCGGCAGCCCACGCGCTGGCCGGGTCGTCAATATCCCCGGCGATGCGTCCGCCCATGCCCACTACGATAAAGCTGTCGGACGTGGCCTCGGACAGGGGTATTTGTTGTACCGCGACCCGGTTGCGTTGTTCGGTTGCGTCTGTTGCAGCAGCCATCGATGCGGTTAGCTCGAGGGGAGACACGCCGAACAGGCCGGGGTCGCCGAACCCGCCCCCACTTTTCCAGGAGCTGCCGCCCTGAACGACGGCCTCCCATCGCGGCAGATTGCGCCACGCACTGAACGCCTCGCGCGTCACAACGTCGGACTCGTCAAAGGCGCGCCGCAGCGCAAACCCTTCAGCCTGCCAGGAGACGCGATCTTTGGCGCATTGCTCGGGCGCAAAAACAAACTCGGGGGCCGTCATGTTGTAGTTGGTGAAAAATGCGGAAGCGCCGCCGTACCCCCACAACAAGGAAGCGCCCTTGTGCGGCCCACTGACCGCCAGCTTCACGATGAGTCCGGCGGCATCGGCCAAAGGTGCGGCCTCCAGCCGCACCTGCGTGTCGGGGAACGCGGCATCCCGGAGGACATAGATCATCCGCCCTTCCACGTAGGCGGCGTCGATATTGGACCACTGGTGGAGCCATTTTCCGGACGAGCCTTGAGTCACGCCGATGTACAAGTGGCCCAGGAGCCCTCCCGCGGCATGGTAATCGAACAGGAAACGGGGCTCGTTATAGGCGAGAACCACCGGCCGGAAAGAGCTGCGCGGAATCTTGGCCAGTTCCTCGGGCGTCCAAATCATTGTGCGGTCCGCGGGTGGATAGAGAGGCCGGCGATGGAGCCGGCAGTCCCCTTCTGCGACTCCGATGTCCGACCCCGGTTGGGGGCGCTGGGCGGCCGCGTCGTCGCTGATACGGATTTGCCATCCCCCCGGAACGGGGGTATAGCGGCTCACCTCTGGCTGGGCAAAGGCGTCGGCATGTCCAACTGCCGAAAGGATGGACACGCTGAACAAAACAACGTCAGACAACATCTGATCAGGTAACCTCCCCAAACCAGCCGCGCCGCTCCAGCCATTTTGCCGCTTCCAGGACCGGCGCAACCGTAGCCGCAAGAGTGATCACGATAGCCCAATCGAACCAAGGCAAGCTATAAGTGCCAAACGGCGCATGGAGGAACGGAACGTAGACAATCAGAGAAAGCAACATCAATTCCCACACGATTGCCGCGTTCAGCCATTTGTTGGCGAAGGGACGAATCAACGCGGAGTGCCGGTCTGACCGGAAGTTGTATGCTTTGAAAAACTCGGTGAGCACCAACTGAACGAAGACCATTGTCATAGCCTCATCCTGGGTCCGGCCAGATTTCAACGCCCAGGCAAATATGCCCGCGTTAATGATCGTAGACCAGATTCCCCCTGCCAGCATCAGGCTGACAACGGGCCGGGTGAAGATGCCTGCGCGCGGGTTGCGTGGGCCGCGGCGCATCAGGTCGGGCTCGGGCGGATCCACAGCCAGCGCGAGGGCGGGCAGTCCGTCAGTAGCGAGATTGACATACAGTATCTGCACGGCGCTCAAAGGCAGCGGCAGGCCCGCCAGCGAAGCGCCGGCCATCAAACCGATCTCGCCAATGTTGGACGAGAGCAGGTACATCAAATACTTCTTGATGTTGCCCGAAATGCCGCGGCCCTCCTCGACGGCCGCGACAATTGAGGCGAAGTTGTCGTCCGTGAGAGTCATTGCGGCGGCTTCTTTGGTCACGTCCGTGCCAGTGATCCCCATCGCGACGCCAATATCGGCTTTTTTGAGCGCGGGCGCATCGTTCACGCCGTCGCCGGTCATGGCAACCACATGGCCTTTCTTCTGCAGGGCCGTGACAACGCGCAACTTGTGGGCCGGAGAAACGCGGGCATAGACTTCAACATTCTCTACCTCGCGATCGAATTCGTCTTCGCTCATATCCTCCAATTCGGCCCCGGTTACGACGCGGCCACCCTTCAACAAGCCCAGTTCCTGCGCCACAGCCTGTGCCGTAAGAGGGTGGTCGCCCGTAATCATTACGGGCCTGATGCCGGCCTGCTCGCACATCTGAATCGCGGCCTTTGCTTCAGGACGGGGGGGATCGATCATGCCCACCAGCCCCAGAAACGTCATCTCGTGTTCGGCATTCTCCAGCGTCGCTTTGGACTTGGATGCCACGGCAAGAATACGCAACGCTTCGCTTGCCATCAGCCGGGCCGTATCCACGATTTCCTCCCGGCTTGTGGCATCAAGCGGGACCACTGCGTCTTCCATCAGTTGCTTGACGCAGGACGCAAGTATGAATTCCGGCGCGCCTTTGGAGTATGCGACGAGGCCATCGGCTCCGGCATGCAGCGTAGTCATGCGCTTGGTTTCGGAGGTGAAAGGAATCTCGCTCACCCGGGGGTACTCTTCGTCAAGGTCGGCCTTCTTGAACCCAGCTTTGGCAGCGGCGACCACCAATGCGCCTTCAGTAGGATCCCCTTTCACGCGCCAACGCTCTTCCTGCTCGCTGTAAACGATGTGTGCGTCAGAGGCGAGCGTGGCAGCGCGCAGCAGGGCCTTAAGCGCCTCGGTGGGTTCCAGGGTGAGACCGCCGCGCGAGAAATGTCCGGCCGGTTCGTACCCGGTACCCGAAACGTCGAGCACCCGTCCGGCGACAAAGACCTTGCGAACGGTCATCTCGTCTTTTGTCAGCGTGCCGGTCTTGTCAGTACAGATGACCGACGTGCTGCCGAGTGTTTCGACCGCCGCCAGACGGCGCATCAAGGCGTTTCGCTTGACCATCCTCTGCACCCCGATAGCGAGGGAGATCGTCACGACCGCCGGCAGCGCCTCGGGGACGACGGCGACGGCGAGGGCTATGCCGAAAACCAGCATTTCGACGAACGGTTGTCCACGGAACAAACCGAGAACGACGATTACTGCCACGATCACGAATGCCGCACGAGCCAAGGTTTGGCCGAGCCGGTCCAGGTTTTCCTGCAATGGGGTCTTGCCGGCTTCGATAGTCTGGAGCATTCGGGCAATCTTGCCGAACTCGGTGCTCATGCCCGTAGCCACAGCAACCCCGCGGCCGCGGCCGTATGTGGCTGCAGTACCCGCATAGGCCATGTTCTTGCGATCGCCCAAGGCCAATTCGCCGTCAGGAAGCGCGTCACAGTGTTTTTCGACAGCGACCGATTCGCCTGTGAGTGAGGCCTCCTCAATCTGCAGATTGATGCTCTCGACAAGCCTGAGGTCGGCTGGTATCCGGTCGCCCGCCCGCAAGAGAACGAGGTCGCCCGGCACAAGCTCGCGGGAAGGGATCTCGGTCTCGACTTCGTCGCGAAGCACGGTCGCAGTGGGTGCAGCCATTTTCCTGAGTGCTTCGATAGCACGTTCCGCGCGGTACTCCTGCACAAAACCCAGCCCCACCGCGAACAAAACGATGACGCCTATGGCGATGGATTCTATTTCATGTCCGAGAAAAGCGGAGATGACGACCGCTATGAGCAGGATGATAATCAACAGGTTCTTGAACTGCTCGATAAGAATCGACCACGGAGATATTTGACGGGCGGCCTGCAGTTCGTTCGGCCCGGTCTCGGCAAGACGCCTGACCGCCTCGTTCTGGCTCAACCCCGCGAGGCTTGTCTTCTGGGAAGAAACGACCGCTTCCGCAGCAAGTGTGTGCCAGAGTGGAGTTGCCTCCTTGCTTGATTTGCTCATCCGTGCTTTCCTTGTGGAGCTTTCAAGACACCCGTTTGCTTGGCAGCCGCGGGCCGCACAGCCTTGCGTCGGGGTGAACTGCCGCCTGCCTGCCATTGGCATTGCCGCAATTGCAGCAGCCGCCTTGGCGGCTTTTGGAGCGCCGAACAGAGGAGCGCAGGAAACCAGAGCCGCACTCTCCCGTGCGGCTACATCCACCCTTGCGCTCCAAATAAGAGAATCCTCTTAATATGCTATCAGAACAAGGCTTAGTTTGTCTCTCTGCAGCTTTGGTTGCAACGTGTGGGTGTTGGAACGCGCCCGAAAACCCGGCGTCCCCATCAGCTTGACTAAGGAAAAGGGCAGATACCTCTATGCTGCTGCAAAAGGGCTTTTCTCTTACCGTTTTCCGTTGTTTCGGAAAGCCTTGTCTCACGATTCGGTGTTCTCCCACTCTCTTGACACGAGAATACATTTGTTCTAGTGTGAAAAATGGCAAAGGTCTGCGCACGGCTTGAGATTCTAACCCTAGTAGGCGGGGCAAGAGGATTGGCACGATGACGGGCTTTGGGGCAGACGCTCTTCTCGCGGCCCGGCGCTTGCTCGAACGCCGTGCGGGCCAGTGTCTGCCCCCACGTACTTGCATCACGCCCGGATTGGCCCGGGCAAAGACATGCATCCGCGGCCGCTGCCAACAACCGAGCCGAAACGTATGCAACCTTGGCATTCCCCCCTGTTCCCGCTTGGAATCCTTCGGCGAACGCATGTTCGCCAGAATATGCTTTTTTACCGCGATCTCCTCGACAAAGGGGCGTTGCGCCCGTGAGAAACGCGTTGCAGGACCAATACGTGGACCGCGACGCAAGAAAAGGTGTTCAATTGAACGTTCTTGTCGCAGATGATGACGCAGTTGCCCGGCGTCTTATGGAACGGCTTCTTACCCAATGGGGGCACGAAGTTGTTGCCGCTGCGGACGGCGATCGCGCTTACGAGCAGATCGAACAGCGCCCGGAACTTCAAGTGCTTCTCCTGGATTGGATGATGCCTGGCCTGGACGGGCCGGAGATATGCCGGCGGGTGCGGGCTCAGCAACGCGAACATTATGTCTACATTCTGCTGATCACGTCCCGCTCGGGCCGCGAGGATTTCCTGGAAGGCATGTCCGCGGGCGCGGATGATTTCGTTATCAAGCCGGTTGACCCGGACGAGCTACAGGTGCGTCTGATAGCCGCGCAACGCGTGATAGGGTTGAAGACGGATATCGAGACGCAAGAGAGAATCAATCATGAGCTGCGTGAGCTGGATAGGATGAAGTCGGCTTTCATTCTTCTCACCTCTCACGAGCTGCGTTCCCCGTTAGCCGTGATAAACGGCGCGACGGAACTGCTTCGTCCCCACATTGACCCTGACAAGAGGACTGCTCGGAGCCTCCTGGACGCATTAACTAAGAGCACTCAGCGCCTCGTTGATGTGGTTGTGCGAACACTGAAGGTGAGCCACGAAGGCGGTTATGACCAGGGTCTATTTGCCGAAGAAACGGACTTGGCGGCACTCACCAAGGACGTCGTGGAGGAAGCATGCGTGTTCGCGGACCGGCGCGGTCAGAAGCTGCGCGTTACTGTGGACGACGGTCTGCCCCCTGTCACGCTTGACCGCAGCAAGATTGCCGACGCGCTTCTAAACCTCCTGATGAACGCCATCAAGTTCACCCCCGACGGCGAGACCATCGGCGTGAACGTTTGTCAGCCGGACGCGGGAAACGTGCGCTTTGAGGTCATTGACCGGGGAGTGGGCGTCTCCGAGACGGACAAGCCCCACATTTTCGAGATGTACTTCTCGACGCTCGACATGCTGCACCATTCCTCCGGCAGTTACGAGTTTGGCAAACGCGGCCTGGGCCTGGGACTGCCGATCGTCAAGCATTTCGCGGAATTGCACGGAGGGACGGCTGGTTTTGAGAGTTCGGAAGGCAACGGTTCGCGGTTCTTTTTCACCATTCCGCTGACCGGGGTACCGGAGCCGGGCGGCCAGGAAGGTCCCCACAACGCGGCCGCTGGTAGCGCGCCGTAACCTGTCCGTCTGCATGGAATCCCGTACTGGAGGCGAAGGCATGGAAGCCAGACTTGTAGATATGAAGCCCTTGCGCACGCTGATCTTGAATAGTGAAGACTGGCTGATGGGGCGGATTCTGGAATATGCCAGAAAGCGCGAATACGCGAGATACACGTCCACACTGAAGGAAGCGTGGCGCCTTTCCATCTCGGGGTTGTCCGACGCGCTCGTGAGCGCGCTGGACACCACTGGCGCTAGCTTCGAGCTGGGTCCCGACGAGGACTTCACGGGGGACCCGATCTGTTCGTTCGCCTTGGTAGAATCCCAGCGCCATCGCGCTCGCGGCATCAGTCTCGCCATGTTCCTGGGGCTGATGACGTACTATCGTGACTCCTTTCTTGATCTCGTGCGCGGTTCGGATTTCGAGCCGTTGTACAAGGCGCACTGCTGTCACGTGATTACCCGCCTGTTCGACCGTTTCGAGATCGCGTTCTGCAGTGACTGGGCGGGGTCGGACCCGAGCAGCCTGATTGCCGAACTTCAGGCCAGCAACCGTTCCATGACGAACGAAAAGAACCGTTATCTCACCGTTTTCGAGAGTCATCCCCATCCGGTGTTTGTGCTGGACACCCGGATGCGCATAGTGAATCTGAACCATGCAGCGGCCCTGCTGGTCCATCACGGAAAGGTGCCCGGCGACCAATACTACAAGATTCGGGCCTTGCTCAAAGACAAGACGGCAGTTGCTGAACAGGATGCGCACGGAATCTGCAAAGGGCTATCCGGAACGCCGCTCGCTGAGATTCTACCCGGGCTGGCGGCAGACCTCTCCCGCTTCTTGGGCAGTGCCGGTGAAGTTCTCGCTGTCGAGCGAGAAATACCGGCAGAAAACGGTCCCCGCTGCTACCACGTGAAATTCGCCCGGATTCTCGACGTGAGCGAGAAATTTGGCGGCGCCATTGTCACCCTCGAGGATATAACCGTTCAGAAACAGGCAGCCGAGGAATTGCGCCGCGCGAAAGAGGCCGCGGAATCGGCAAACCGGGCCAAGAGCAGTTTCCTGGCTAACATGAGCCACGAGATCCGCACTCCCATGAGCGCCATCATGGGCATGATGGACCTGTTGGCGGACACCGACTTGACCGAGGAGCAACGGGATTTCGCCGAAACCGCGCATCAGTCCAGCGAATCCCTTCTCAGCATCATCAATGATATTTTGGATTTCTCGAAGATCGAGGCGGGGAAGTTGGAACTCGAGTCCCTGGCATTTCACTTGCCCACGCATATCGAGGCGGTGGCCGACGTTTTTGCGGGACAAGTGGATGACAAGGGCATCGAGTTGTGCGTTCTGGTCGCGCCCGACGTCCCTGATTACGTGCTAGGCGACCCGGGACGCCTCCGGCAAGTTCTGGTCAATCTGGTGGGGAACGCGATCAAGTTCACGGAGAAGGGCGAGGTGGTCCTGAATGTCGCCCGCACGGCCTGGAACGGTCATGACGATGCGGTCCGCTTTGAGGTGTCCGATACGGGGATCGGCATTATCGAGGAACAGCGCGAGCGGCTTTTCGAGTCGTTCACGCAGGCGGATGCGTCGACTACCCGCAGATACGGGGGCACGGGGCTTGGCCTCGCGATCTGCCAGCGGCTGATAAGCCTCATGGGGGGTGAGATCGGCGTCGAGAGCGAAGCAGGCGCGGGCTCGACGTTTTACTTCGTTGTTCCCCTGCCTCCGGCAGAAGGTGAACTTGTGCCCGAGCAATTGACCGAGTCGGTCGATCTGAGGGGAGTGCGGGTCCTGGTGGTCGACGATAACGATACAAACCGGCTGATTCTTCGTACCTATCTCGAGCGCTGGGGATGCGTGGTTGCGGAGGCTGGCGACGGATGCAGCGCGTTGACCGCGCTTCGTGAGGCGGCCCGCGCCGGGCGGCCGTTCCGCCTGGCGTTGTTGGACCTGCAGATGCCGGGAATGGACGGCGAAGAACTCGCTCAAGAAGTGAAGCGTGATGCGACAGTCGCGAGCACGCGCCTTATCCTCCTGACCTCGATTGGACGCAGGTGCCCCCTGGAACGCCTCGCCAACATCGGCTTTGAAGGAGTATTGATGAAACCCGCCAAACGGCAAGCACTGTTCGATTGCGTCACGACGGTCCTGGGCCGGCGTCCCGCCCCGGTTGGCAAAGGCGTGAGCAGTGTCGTAACGGAGCATACGCTGGACTGGCCGGCACGGGGCCGCTTTCTCTTGCTGGTGGTTGAGGATGTGACCGCCAACCAGAAAGTGATGGACCGGTTGCTCGCCAAAGCGGGGTTCCGCTGCGAGCTGGCTCGTAACGGCCGGGAGGCCCTCGAGGCGCTGAAACGCCGGCACTACGACCTCGTGCTGATGGACTGCCAGATGCCCGAGATGGACGGCTATGAGGCCACACGGAGATTGCGCGAGCAGGAAAGGCCCGGCGACCATATCCCGGTTATCGCGATGACCGCCTCGGCGATGAAGGGAGACCGCGAGCGCTGCCTGGCGGCGGGAATGGATGACTACCTCTCCAAACCCGTCATCAGGGAGAACCTGTTATCGGTGTTGAACAGGTGGCTGCGCCCGCCTGACGCGAATGGTGAAGCGCATGCGTGCTCCGGCGGTCCGCCATGCGCTGCTCTCCCGGAAGAGGTTGCCCCGGTAGATTTGAGTGTTTTGAGACAATCGTGCGGGGAGGACGCGGAGTTTATGGCCGAGATCGTCCACGAGTACTTGGGCGAAAATGCCCAGCGGCTTGTGGAACTCGCCGCGGCCGTGGAAACGCGCAATCCCCAAAGCATGGAACGCTGGGCCCATGTGATTAGGGGCAGTTCTCTGACCATTGGCGCTCAACGCATTGCCGACCTCGCACGAGAGTTGGAACGGCAAGGCCGCGAACACGATCTTGACGGCGCGCAGGAGATGCTGGCATCCGTCACAAAGGAAGGCGAACGCGTGGCCCAATTCCTGCGGTCAACCTTTCCGGACAGCCCGGGCGCCCTGGAGAGCGACCCGGAGAAGGGTCCCGCTGCATAGGGACTCCCCGCGCCGGGCGGTTGAACCGTTTGCCGCCGGTCTTGCCTCGCAACACCGCCGTTTCTTTCGCTTCCCCATTGTTTTCAAGAGTGGCCGCCTTGTGGTGCGGCGCCTGGTCCTCCCGCATTGGACGTGCCGGACGGTTCGGCGGCTGCCTGCAGGCCAGTGGCCACTTCGGGGACAATACCCTTGCTGACATATATCCGATGGAGCAGCGCGCGCAAGTTAGGAAGTCTCCGGTAGAAATCAACGGCGCCCAGGACACAGACCGTCCCCCCGATGGCCATGGTCAGTGCCGAGCCAATCTCACGCGCGGCGAACCCCGCCAACAAGTTGCCCAAAGGCACGACCCCCATGAACGACAGTGAATAGAAGCTCATCACGCGCCCGCGCTTGTCGTCGTCCACGATGGTCTGTAAAACAGTATTACAGGACGCCATCAGCAGCATCTGGCCCAGACCGAGCAGCGGCATGAACAGGAGCGCCAACGCGAATGACCGGTTGAGGGAAAAGCCGATCAGCGTGGCGCCGAAGAGGGCAGGGGCAAAGACAATGATGCGGCCCAGTCCGCGGACCGAGGAGCGGCTCGCCAGGTACAGCGCCCCGGCCAGGGCGCCAACGCCGGCCACCGCGACTAATGTGCCGTAGCCCTTGGGGCCGCAAGACAAAACGTGCCTGCCGAACGCCGGCAGCAGGGAGTTGTACGGAACGCCCACGAGGCTGACCAGCGCCATGATTAGCAATAAGGCACGAATCGGCGGGAAAGTGAAGGCATAGACCAGCCCCTCGGCCAGGTTCTGGAGCACGTGTTTCTTGCTGGGCTGGACCCGGCGCGGCTTGATGCGCATAACCAGCAGCGCAATGATGACGGCCAGGAAGCTGAACCCGTTGAGCAAAAAGCACGCGCCAACGCCAAACATGGCCGTAACGACGCCGCCAAAGGCGGGACCCACCAGACGGCCTAAATTGACGATGGAACTGTTGAGTGCAATGGCATTGGTGAGGTCTTCCGGCCGTTCCACCATCTCGATAACGAACGACTGCCGAGTTGGCACTTCGACCGCGTTCACCGCGCCCAACCAGAGCGAGAGGACGACGATCTGCCAGATTTCAACGCCGCCGGTCACCGTCAGCGCGGCCAGCACGAAGGACTGGAGCATGGCCAGCGCTTGGGCGGCTACGAGCATACGCCGCCGGTCCCACCGGTCGGCCAGGGCGCCCGCCAGAGGGGTCAGCACGATGGCGGGAATCTGCCCGGCGAAGCCCACTATGCCCAGCCAGAACGCAGCGGTCTTTTCATCGGGGAACATGGTGCCGACCAGCCACAGGAGGGCGGTCCGCTGCATCCAGGTGCCCGTCAGCGAGATACCCTGACCTACGAAGAACAGGCGGTAATTGCGCGAGCGCAGCGGCCGGACGACATTGGCCCACCGCGACCCGTTGGCTCTATTTGAGACAGACTCACTCACTCGGGCATTCGCTTTCGGTCCTGAATCGGGGACATACGCAACACCAGACGGACACGCTTCGCTCCCGATCAGTCGCAGGTTTGAGTCCGTCAAGGCGCAGGTCAGCGACTACCCCCGGAAGTGTGCCGGCTGAATTGGCAAGCGCACGCACATTACCATCCCCGCCGATCCAGGATACACTAACAATTGATATTCGACCAAAACTCACGGTCTGGCTTCAACTTCTGCCGCAATAGAACCGTGACGGTCTGATGAGACGGCTAATGCCCCAAGGCAGGCGGCTCAAGTCGCGGCCTTCCCTGCGTTGTAGATATCGCTCATACGCACAGCCCCCTATTTGCTCCAAAGACAGTTTAGCCCATGTGGGTAAATTTAGAAAGAGACGGGAAGGTTTGTTTGACGGGATGAACAGGATTGGCGGGATGGCCTTCCCAATGCAGAGAGTGAATTGTAGCGCCCGACCTCGCGTCAGGCGTCCGGACGTCCGACACAAGGCCGGACG
>DAOLNV010000035.1:28327-38465 GCA_035416745.1 Candidatus Hydrogenedentota bacterium
CCGGACGTCCGACACAAGGCCGGACGCCACATTGGGAAAGCAGTGGCGACATCTTTGCGGTCTTCTTTGTGTCGTTGTGCCTTGGTGCTTCTATCGCAAGAAACGCCTCGACACAAAGCCACTCTGTTCATCCGTGGACGCGTATTCGGCATCCAGGCGGTTTTGGAGACCTGGCGGTCGGAACAGTGGCTGGGTCGGGAGACCCTGCCACAGCGGGGAGGCGCTGGCGTCGGCATGGAACGTCTGCGGCGCCCCGTGAGCCACCACGGCTTGCTGTTCCGCGCCGGAGGTGCGGTACAGGGCCTTTCCAACGAGCTCCGCCATGCCGGCTTTGGCCGAGTCTGAGTGTATGCGGTAGGTCACCTGTGCCGGCAACGCAGGCGGCCAGATCCAGGCGAAGTTCAGTTCGCCCGAGTCGCCTTGGACAGGCGCGACGGCAGGCGGCTCGGTGGCATCGACGATACTATCAAAGGTCCAACCCTCCGGCAGCGTTTCCACGAGCCCCAAGGCCGAGACCGGTTCCGCGCCGACGCCGGTGAATGTTACCGTCACTTCAGAGGCGTCTCCGTTCGCGGCGGTCCCGCGCACGGCATAGAGCGCCGGGAGGGTTACAGCCGGGGGCAGAACCATCTTTTCATCGGCCTTAACGCTGTTCGGCATTGCTTTGGCGGCGAGCCCCGGGGCGTAGCCGTCTTCGGTACCTTCCGCGAGATGGTAACCGCCCAAGTTGTAGAACTGAATCACGCGCAGGATCTCCGACACGCTGATCTTCCAATCCTTCGGATTGTAGTCACTGTCGTGCGGCACGCAGCAGGGGTCCAGCGCTTCCGAAAGGCCGGGTTCGTACCCGTCCTCGGTCCCAACGGCACAGTGATACCCGCCAAGGTTGTAGAACTGGATCACCCGCAGAATCTCCGACACGCTGATCGTGTAATTCGCGGGACTGTAATCCAGCGAATGCTGGACGCGTTCCGCTACTGAACCCAGACAGCCAATTGGCGCTGTTTGCTCAGCGCCACCCGCACCCTGGTAATGCACATCGCCCGAGAAAGGCACCTCGCCCGTCTGACCAGAAGGCACATTCACCCGGTACGTGAGCGTATAGGGGGACTCGGGAATGCAAATCCAGATGAATTCGAGCGTGCCGGTTGCGCCGAGACTCGGGATGGTCGCGGGGCCGCATCCCGCCGGGTCGAAGCTTACCAGCGAATCAAACGTCCACCCCGCCGGGAGCTCTTCGACCACCTCCAAGGCGCTCAGATCGTCCGCTCCCAGGTTCTCGATGGTCACCCTGACTTCCTCGACCCCCGGCGACGCATACTTGTAGTACCAGAACGAACGGTTCGCAACAAGGTCTCCACACGTCACGACGATGTAGTCTGTCCTCGTTTCCGTGTCCGAGCCGTATGCGTTCTGAACCGTCAACGTCACCGCGTAGAGGCCACATTCGGCATAATCATGGCTCGGATTCTGCTCCGAGCTCGTGGTTCCGTCGCCAAAGCTCCACAACCACGATGTGGGGCTACCGGACGACTGGTCCGTGAACTGCACACTCAGCGGAGCGCAGCCGCTCGTGGGTGTCGCGCTGAAATCCGCCGCCGGGACGGAATTGCCCGGGAAAGACTCACCGGAGCGCGGGTCGGTACCGGCGTTGTACTCATCGAGGTTGGAGTACGTATCCAAGTCCGGATCGCCGCTGGCGCCATCGTCGCCGGCGCCGCTGTTCGGGTTGAGGCCGTAGTCGACTTCCCATCCGTCCGGCAAGAGGTCGTCATCGGAGTCGGAATCCAACGGGTCCGTCAACAGCAGGTTCACTTCCTCGCCATCGGTCAAGCCATCGCCGTCCGAATCCGGATTGTCCGGGTTTGTACCCAGCGCGATTTCCTCGACCCCCGTGAGCCCGTCGGCGTCCGTGTCTGTATTTCCATACGTGGGCATCAGCCCTTCTTCGGCAAACCAATGCAGCAACCACCGAGGACGCTCGACCGCCCATACGTCGCGGATGAAGGTGTTCATGGGTTGGTAAAGCAGGACGTCGTTCACTTCGTTATACAAGTCATCAAACAGAACCTGCGCATTGGCTGTGCCCAGAACTCCGCCCGGGCCAAGCAATACACAGGCGCGCGCTTCCCAGGCAGCCCTGAAGTCATCGTTCTCGCGCAAAGCCTGGTACAGCTTGGCAATTGGGGAGTCGTCCCGGTTTGTTCCCGGCGCCCGCAGGAAACTCCAGCCGTCGGTCAGGTGGAAGGGATTATCCGAATAGGGTTCCACCGTAAAATCTTCCGCCGAGTCGGACATGGCGTAATAGCACATTTCCATATCCCAGACATAGAAGCGCCAGCGGCTCAAACCCGCATCGGCACTGCGTTCACGGGCCATGTACCAGTTATTTCGCGGCCAATCGAAATTCGCGCCATAGCATTCGATGATGAGATAGTCGATAAAGTTGTCGATATCCATCATCGTCGCGATCGCCGCGTAATTCGTTGGGTCGGACAGGTCGTTATTCTCCGCGAAATCATTCAGCGCAAACCAGGCACCCCAGTCGCCTTCCACGAGTTCACGTCGGTCGTATTCCGCTTCATCGGTGCCCTTGACAACATCCCAGCCCGTATTACTTCCATAGGCGTGCTGGAAGAAGTCTTCGGAATAGCGTTCCACGGGATTGTAATAGCCCTTAAAATAGCCGTTCAGGTAGAAATGAACGAAAGTACCCATGCACGTTACATTACCCATTTGAGCCATCAAACGACGGCTCATTTCGTCCTTGACAAAGGGATTGTAGGGATCGTCCGTGCCCGCGCGCATGACGATATGCTTCAGGCTGTACAGGTTCGCATTCGGGATCAGGGGATACAGCAAGCGCGAATTTCCGTATTCATCCCGGAAATAGTAGCGGAACGAAATCTTGTACACGTAATCATCCCAGGGATCATCGATGGCTGCGGCGATCCGGTATCCTTCCCGGCGCCCCGTGCTGCCGTGTACCCGGATACCGCAATCCTCCTGGAAACCAAGCAGCTCAGACGAAGCCGGCGCGCCGGATGGATCGAAGAACTCCAGGGAAACCTTGCGCTCCCATTCATCGCCGTGCTCCAGGAACGAATTGAAATCGCCGCTATTGAGGGGCTGCCACTTCCCCGAATCATCGTAATAGCCGCCATTGATGACCATGATGCCGTCCGGCGCCCATAGATCCTTCGCCGGATCGCCCACCACGCACAGCGCAGGCAAGCTCTTCTCCAAGGCACTCGCGCCGATGATATAAGTCGCGGTTACCACCCTTGACCCGATGTACCCTGGCGCATAGGCGATCGCGCGAATCACCCTATTCGCGGTCACGGGGAGCGGCACGGCATACAGGGTGCCAGTCACCTGATTCGGCAGCGAACCGTCCTCCGTGTAATAGATCTCGGCGCCCGGGTCTGTGGCCGTAAGGCTCAGGTTAAAGGGCGCGTCGTAATGGCCGTGAATATGGCTCAAGACAGGCGCGGCCGTTACGTCAGCCTGAGCGCTGTCGTAGGCATTGGGCGCGCCGGGCGTAGGTACTACCATGAACCCATGCAGCTCCGGTTCCGGCAACCCCGTGTCCATGCCGACCAATCCATAGGAAACGTCCGTGCGCTGCTCGCGCGCCGGATAAGCATACGCCACAGTCGGCACCGACGGATCCTGGACGAGGGCAACGTACTCGCCGTCCGCGTCCAGCTTGAAGTTGGTGTGCAATTCACCCGGCACCGCCGAACGATTCTTGTCCGAGGCAAAAACGACCAGAAAACCGCCGGGACCAATCGTCACATCCGGCAGCAGCCACTTACTCGGATTCAGCTCATCATCCGTCAAGGCCCAACCCAGCAGCGACACCGGATCGTCCGTCGCGTTATACAGTTCAATCCAGTCCGAATACTTCCCATCTTCATCCTGCAGGCCACTGCCATTAGAAGCGAGATATTCATTAATGATCACCGGCGCACCCGGACCCAACACGATGACATATCCCACCTTTGTCTCGGTCACGTTGTCCGAAGCGGTAATCGCCGTCAACGAAACGGTGAACTGTCCCGGCGCGCCATAAACATGATTCGGCGCCTCATCCGCGCTCGTTCCGCCATCGCCAAAATCCCATACCCAGCCAATAACGGGGAGCGCGCCCGCCACCGTCTCATTGGAACAAGTCAGCGTTTTGCCCTGGCGGATGACCCGGTGCGATACGTCAAAATCAACTTCCTGCGCTTCCAGTCGAAATGCCAACACCAACGGAAGCAGGCACAGAATGAGCGAACAAAAGACGCGAGGACCACAAAAAGAAGACGCTCTTCCTGGTATACCACCGAATTGCGCTCTACCGCTATGGCGCATGAAGTCACTCTTTGGCCCCAGCATCCACATTATCTCCAAGCCATGACTTCCACCCGAGAACCGGAAAACGCACCTTTCCAGTCCGTACTCATCCAGGCTAACGAGAAAGCCCGGTGCAGAGCGTAGCACTATTGCCGGAGAATTCAAAGGAATCGAATGATCCGCCAGGACTTTCCCCACAATGCCTTGCGCCCAGGTCTGCCACCGGGGGCTAGCCCGCGAACACCCTCAACCTATACCTTAGACCCAACCCCGGATCTGTCCCACTTTCGCTGACGGCAAACAGGGGCACAAAAAAGAGGATTTCTGTTGCCGTAAGTCCTTGCGTATCAATGGTAGCGGGGGCGGGATTCGAACCCGCGAACTTTGGGTAATGACCGCATTACCGCCCGTAGCCCTAACCCCTTGAAACCGCTGTAATTACAGAAACCCCAGCCAGTTGCTTCCTGTAGGGGCGAAGAACTCAGACGACGCCTTAGGTGCCCTCGCAAAAGGGCTTGCATCGAACGCGCATTTGATGGCTCAAGCGAGTCGCTCCGACAAGACTGGCTGCCCTGAGCCCCCTTCCTTGTCAGAACAAAGCTCTCACGCACGCCCAGTGCCTTTTCGCCAGAATGCCGCTCCTGCCGGCATGCTTCAGCGTAGCTGCCGATTCCGGGCGATTGATTCGCACGGCCAGTCTCTGGTTAACTCTGGTAACAGCATCTCCAGAATCATGATGGTGGCGTCGCGGGTACAGTCTCGTACCCCTCAGTCGAGACCAGGACGAGGAGGTCCACTTGTCGCGCGGGATGACCTTACGAACACGCCCACGAATTCAGGGTGCGCCCCGAACAATGCGTGCTTCTTGCGCAACTTGTTCTGCCTACCAGATGGCGCGGACCATCAAGGAGGACGTGCGGGCCGCCACCCAACTGAGCGCCCCGGGAGGGGCGGGTTGCAGAAAACAAGGCAGAGTGATGCGGAACGATGCATGCCTCGTCTCGCCGCACGGCAGGTTTGGAAAAACCGGGCGCAGCAAAGGAGAGCGTGATGAACCCGCGTGAGCGAATGCTGGCGGCGCTGAAGGGACGGCCGGTCGACCGCGTGCCTCTTCTCTTGCTGGGCTTCCACGACGGCTTCCCCCAGCAGACGGACGACCCGGGCAAGCGGGAAATCCTCAGCCGTATGGGCGAACATCTCCATTTTCTCTACGAGTGCCCGTCGCAGGTCAACCGTTATCTCGTTACCCCGCCTCAGCGCCTGCGGGAAGTCAAGTGGGAAGAGGGGAACGGGAAAACGGTCACGACCACGGTGATAGATACGCCTCGGGGACCCTTGACCGCGGTCACCGAGCGCAACCACGCCACCGATACTGTGTGGACCCTGAAGTATCCCGTGGAAACCCTGGAGGACATCGCGAAGCTGCAGTCCGTTCCCTGGGAACTGCCGGCGGGCTTGGAGCCTCCCGACCTGTCCTCGCTGCCGGGCGCCTTCGCGACGCGGGGCATTGTCCATTCCGGCGTATCGTCGCCGTTTGTGTGTGTTGCGGGCATGATGCGCTACGAGCGGTTCCTGGAGCTGTGCGCTACCGAGCTGAACCTCCTGAGGGAACTGACCCAACTGTGCCTGGACCGGATTCTTGACGTTCTGGATGTGCTGCTCTCCCAGAACAGTGTCGAGTGGGTGTGGATGGGCGGCTGCGAGTGGGTGACTCCCCCGATGGGTTCGAACCGGGTCTACGACGAGTTGGTCCAGCCGTTCGAGCGGCGGGTCATCGAACGGGTCCATGCGGGTGGGGCGTTGAGCCACGTGCATTGCCACGGCAACGTCCGCTCGACCCTGGCACGCGTGATCGAACGCGGCGCGGACTACTTCGAGCCGGTGGAACCGCCTCCGGACGGCGACGTCAGCTTTGCCGAGGCCAAAGAGCTTGCGGACGGCCGGATCACCCTCGGGGGAAACATCGAGGCCAGGCTGCTGGAACACGAGGAACCGGAAGTCGTCGAGAAAGCGGCGCGAAACGCATTCGAAGGAGGCAAGGCCAGGATGGTTCTCCAGACGACGGCCGAACCGCTTGCCCGGATGACGTCCCGGATGGTGGAGAACTATCACCGGATGCTCGACGTTTGGGAAGAGCTCTCACCGGCGTGAGCGTTCCTCCGAGGGCCCGGAGGCAGGCGCTGGTGCAGTACGCGGGACCTTGCGGCATTGGGGTATCCGATATTTCCGCGAAACCTGCACGTCGAGGCATCGTAGATGAAGAAGCGGCGGTCCAGGGCCTGCGCCACGGAGTTTGCCAAGCGGGTCTTGGCGCGTCCGTGATCCCCGATGAGCAACAAAGGGGGGCCCGTGAGAAGCTCTCTCTGCATAGCCGTTGGCTTGTGCGCCAAGTTGGCGAACAGACAAGAGAGGCCGTAGAATGACAAAGAGAGCGGTAAGCCGTCTCTGAGCGTGTGGATTGTCGCGCCATCGCCCTTGGACGAAACCAGCCCTGGCATCTTGGGAGAACCGAACATGGCAAAACGGACCGTGTGTGCGGCCTTTCTGGCTTTTCTTCTGCTGGCGCTGAATGCGTCCATCCCGGCGGCTCCGACCGAAGACGCGGTCCGTGTGAAGCGACTGGCTATCGTGACCGGGAGTCCGAACAGCGAACCCGAGAACAAAGCCGCTGATATCTTGAAGACGCGGATTCTCAAGAGGAGTTCCGTGACCGTCCAGATCGCTCAGGAAGATGCTCCCGATCTTCAGGAGGTCATATCTCAAGCCGAGGCGGTCTTTGTGCTCGGCATACCGGGCGGCGCGGGGTTCGCCTCACGTGTGATGCATGATCTCGGTGTGCGATTGCCGGCTCTGCCTGGCTCGGACAAGATCCATCCTGAAAGCTTTGCGGTCAAGACCAAGATCGTTGAGGGCCCCAAGGCGCTCATCTGCGTCGCTGGCGCGGATGAGCGGGGCATGCTCTACGGCGTGGGGTACGTTCTCAGAGCCGTGACCTGTTTGTCTGATGCGCTGCTGCTGCCCAGGATTGACGCACAAGACAAACCCGCCTTCCCCCTCCGGGGCGGAAGACCAACCGGACCGGGTAGCCGGGCTCGCCAGTTCGGCAACCTCCGTCCGCAGACCCCCGGGGAAATGACGGAAGTCATGGAAGACTTGATGCTCCTCGGGTGCAACATCTTCGAAGGGGAACCCGCGTCTATTCGCGCCTACGGCATGCTAACGACCTTCGGCCGCACGGCCAACGAGATGCCTCCGGGGTTCCCGGCCGAATGGCGAGCTGATGGCGGCCGGGCGGCGCGGTATGTCTGTCCGTCCGTTCCCGAGGCCAGAAAGGCCTTGCTCGAATCCTTCGACCAGATGTTCAAGGATGCCCCGGATTACGACTTCTTCACGACGAACTCCGGGGACGAGGGAGGATGCCGTTGTGATAAGTGCATGCCTTGGGGCGACAAGTATATCGCCCTCGTTCACGATATCGCCGGCATCCTGCACACGTACCATCCCCGCTGCAAGGTCTTGGCCACGAATCAGGATCTGACAAACGAAGGAAACCGCGCCATCTTCGAGTATCTCAACCACGGCGACACAAGCTGGCTCTATGCGATTCGATACGGACCGGGCGCGGATGAGATGCAGACCTACATCCGGGGGCCCGTCAATCCACAATGGTTTGAGTACGAAGGGTTCGGACCGCTCGGCAACTATTTGAAATTCATGCATCATGAACTGCCCCCTACAACGAACATCGTCCTTTACAGCGACATCACGCACTGGATGCAGGCGCAGTTCGCCGTGCCGCATCCCGACGTCGCACTGGCGGCCGTGTATGACCGGCGATCGTGGAATGCGCGGCCACGGAACTTCCACAAAGTGGGCCAGGAGATCCTCCACTACGCGCTCGGCGATATGCATTACAGCGAAGGCATGCACGACGATTTCAACAAGTGGTTCTGGTATCGACTGCTCTGGAATCCGCATCAGGACGCCGAATCCATCACGAGGGAATACTGCCGCTATTGGTTCGGACCGGAAGCGCAGGAAGAGGCCGCTCAGGCAATTTTCCTCATGGAGGAAACGCTCGAGAAACCGGTGGCCGGCAATCCAGGCATCGCAAGGGCCGTCGAGCTGCTCCATGCCGCCGGAGCGAAGATCCCGCCGAACCTGCTGAAGACCGACTACCGCTGGCGAATCATCCTCGAGAAAGCGCTGATGGACCGCTACATCCAGCTTGAACTCGAACGTGGTCACGCGCTCAAAGGCGAGGCCGGCCGGTTGCTGGCTGACGCGGATGCCAGCCACAATCCCGCCGCGCAAATCCAGCAGGCTGTCCAGCTCCTCGAACAGCCTATCGAGACCGATGAAATGAGGGCCGTCATGGCCGAAGCGTTAGAGCTGGCAGAGGAGGCTAACACGATAATCGGCTATCGAGAGCCCGCGCCCTTCATCGTTCCGGCGCTCGACCTCACCGAAATCGGCTGGTGGACCAAGGTGCTGCGGCAGGCCTTGGCCCGCGCGGACGACGGAGGGCTTCGGAACGCCGCCAAGATGCTTCTCTATTATGATGAGCCCGGCGCGGGCGGATTCTACGATGACGTCGGTTGGCCGAATGAATCCCCGCACCTTGTCGCCGGTGAAGCTCTGTGGGGGTTTAACCCCTTCCCCGGCCCGGCCAAGCTCTCGCACTACAACTTGGCGTACTCGATGAGGACGGAGGCCCCCGTGGCGTTTCGATACGACGGTCTCGACCCGTCAGCTCAATATGTGGTGCGAATCTCCGTTGGCGCGCACCTCGACGGGGACTCATCCTTTCTTGAAGGAGTCCGATTGACCGAGGGATTGAAGGCCGACGACACGGTCATCAGCGACGGATTTGACATCCCGACCGAAGACATGGTCTTCCACGAATTCGAGATTCCAAAGGAAGTCTCTCAGGATGGCATGCTGAACATCACGCTCGTCCCGGGGCCCGGCCCTATCCCGGTCACTGGCTGCGCTGAGATCTGGCTCCTGCGAAAGGGCAACATGCCCTGGTCCGCGAATCCGTAACGTGGAGGCCCTTTGCGTGACCGCTCCTTTCGGCATGGCTCCCTGCTTGGCCGCCAGACCTCCGTCGGTCGGCCTATTCGCGAAATGTATGAGCGATAGACACGAATCGCGTTGCGCTCGGCGCCGATTCGGGGCTCCAGCCGCCTGTCAGTCCACTCACGAAACTGCGCGCGGGGATCGGCTTCGGATGAACCTCAGAAACGAGGGACCTGGCTGCGCCGCCGCGTCATTTCTCGTTCTTGATAAGCCAGACTTCGGCAACTTGCGTGCCACGTCCTGTAAGGCGGCTCCACCGGAGTTCGAGGATACCGTCGCTGGTAGCTTCACGCGGAATGGGGAATTCCAGCGGCGTGACCACCGGAGCCGGCTCGTCTTCCCCGGTCGGGAGCACCGCAGCGCTGTCGCGGTCGATCGTGTAGCGCACGCCATCGACGGTATGGCCGTAGGCGCCGTGGATCTCGTATGCGCCGTCCGCGACAAGCTTAACGGTCGCGTTGTACCGGCCGAGGTACGTCACGCGCACGCGGTAGGCGGCATTCGGCTCCAGGTCCTCGTAGCGCAGCACCAGCGGCGTCTGGTACAGGGCTTCACTCAGATCAAGCCACGAGAGGCGGTTCGGTTCGCCGCTATCGAACGTATGGTCTTCACGGGGCGTGGTGACGCCGGCCGGGTCGTCCCATAGCGGCTTTGGTTTCACGAGGTGGGGCTGCTTCCAGGCGCATCCGAGATCGTCGTAGTATCCGCCGGGACC
>DAOLNV010000035.1:38565-40764 GCA_035416745.1 Candidatus Hydrogenedentota bacterium
TGCGCGCCCAGCTCCAGTAT
This sequence comes from Candidatus Hydrogenedentota bacterium, assembly GCA_035416745.1. NCBI lineage: Bacteria > Pseudomonadati > Candidatus Hydrogenedentota > Candidatus Hydrogenedentota bacterium. The sequence goes on from DAOLNV010000035.1 coordinate 38,586, forward strand.
GCGCGCCTTGAGTGGGGCTGTCCGCTCATCCTGGTCGGATTCCGCGAGGATTGCGCGCGCTTCTTCGATGGATTTCTCGACTCCCACGGAGTCCGCGCGCCGCAGGGCGGCGCAGGCGCGTTCCTCGATGTCATTCGCCTTGAGGAGGCGCAGGCGGGTGTAGCGGTCGTAGTAAGCGCGAAGCAGGCATTCCTGGAAGCGCCAGTTGGCGAGCAGGGCTTCGTCCGCCCCCTTTTCGAGCGATGTCCAGAGAGCGAATGCTTCCTCAACGCCCGCATTCTCCGCGAGGGAGCCGTCGAAGTTCTCCTCAAGCATGTACAGCCCGTCACGCACTTGCTCGGCAATATCCCACCCGAAGAAAAAGCGCGCGTAATCAAGCAGAATATCATCGACACTTCGGTCGGGGTCCCATCCAAGGGCGGTCCACACAACTTTGTTCACATCGTCGCCTACGCCGTCAGAGTAGGTGACGAACCCGTCGCAATACTCGTCGAAGAGATTGTGAATACGGGCTTGACCTTTGGGCCGTGGCGCGAAGGGTTCTCGGCCGAGCGTTCGCGCCAGAGCACGATCCCAGCCAGGCACCGGGTACTGGCCCCGGACGCAGTGACCGATGTCGGCATAGCGGCGAATGGGATATTGTTCGGGCGTGCGTGCGCGCTGTTCCCCAGCCAGGATTCGTGTCCAGGCCCCGTACACGACGCCGGTAACCCAGCCCGGTTGTTCACGCTGGAGGTAGTCGAAAAACCAGTTGTTCTGCTCGGGGTCGAATCCTTGATTGGATACCCAGATGCCGAGATTGGGATGAATCTTTCGTGCTTCTTCCGCGAAGCGGCCGACCCATTCAAGCATGAGATCGGGCCGCCGGTGCTCGCTGTGACCGTCGCCTCCTGTAAGATACAGGTGATCGAGATGGGGGATGGCGCGGAGGGTGCTCAGCTGGTGTTCGAACCCCGAATCCGTGCGTTCATCTGACCTGCCCGTTCCGCCGGACGCGCCCGTGAACAGCCAGAAGTCGTATCCGTAGTCCGCGCAGATGCGCGACCACGCCGCGGCCATCTCGCTTTTGGTCACCTTGGAGTGCGGGCCATCTTTTTCATTGGGGTCCGAGAACGAAGTCGTTTCGAAACTGTTGGCGCCAAAGGCAGCGAGTTCGCGCATGTACTGCTCATAGACCTCCGGCGTCCACGCGTCATAGCAGTGCGACAAGCTCCTGTAGCCGATTTGGTGGCCGCGATAGGGATAACGCGGCGCCGTGGACAGACGGTAATCAGACGCTACCTCGATTCTCCCCGGCGCCATGCGAAGCTGGAGCAACAATCGCCCGGCGGCGAAGAGGACCCCGCGCTCGTCCTGACCGATGAGCATGACCGCGGGCGGTTTGGCGTTCGCGTGTACAGCGATTGCGAACCCTTCCGCACTCTCGGGGACGGTCGTATCGGCAGCAAGGCCGCGGAGATTCTCCGGGATATGCTCTTTCCGGCACAGTAGGATGATGGGGCCGTCTCCGCCGGGCAGCGTTGCCGCCGAAGGCAACGTGATGGCCGTGCGTTTTGCGACCTCTTCCCTGAGCATGCGTGTTGCCGTGGCAACAACGTGGCTATCGTCGGGCGTAACAATGACGGCCCGCGTCAGGTCGAGAGTCTCAGCACCGTAGGCGCAATAGACGCCGATGACACAAAGAAGAAGAACCTGACAAACTCGACGCAAGCAACGTGAAACACGCATGACTTACCCCCTCCATTCGAAGTTCAGCGGCTTCCCATGGGCATCAGCATCGAAGCACGTCTTGACGGAGTCGAAACTCAAACCTCCGGCCGCAGGGTCGTCCGCGCCTTCGAGTGCGTTTTGGTTTGAACTCCTGGTATGGCACAAGACACCGCCTTGCGAACGCCTTAACCCCGTGAGCCGCTGAAGTACATGCTATACATTTTCTGCACGTTCTTCGAGTTTTTGGAAATTCTTGAAACAGAGACCTTTCTTATCGGCATTATGCGCGCGGATGCGATAGAAAGCTCTGTCTCGATCTCGCCTGATCCGGACATGTCTGCCGGCGCCTGGCGGAACAGTGGCGCATGCAAAGGTTTTACAAGGGGCTTAGCGTGGACTTCGAAGTCTTTGACTCCGCAACGGTCTCATCGCGCCAGACGATAGAGTTGGGCGAGCACGGGGAGGAGTA
>DAOLNV010000035.1:40864-52957 GCA_035416745.1 Candidatus Hydrogenedentota bacterium
CTCGCGCGCGAAAACGTGGAGTCACGGTCGAAAATCAAACCTGCAGCCGCCCCGCGACGGCCTGTCTCACAAGGTTTTGCGCATCGGTTGAGTTTCTTCGCCATACGGGATGGATTCTCGGCAGGGACAGGGATTATTCAAAGCTGCTGGCTTGGCGGGTAGCGGTGTTCCAATTCATTCTCAGCCAGTTGTCGCCGAGGCGGAACTCGACGGTTTCCGCGGGGAATTGGACTTGCCCGTAAGCGTTGTCGTAGCGCATAGACTCGTGGAGAGGTACCGTCTTGCCGTTTTGTTTGAGGGGGCCGCGCCAACCGAATTCCAGGTGGCCTTGGGACGGGGAGTCGTAGGTTACGTTCAGACCCCGGTATGAAACCCTGGCAGCGGCGATGTGGTCCCTGAACGCCTTGAACGAACCGTCGGTGGCCCTGCGGCCGAGTTCGCAAATATAGAAGTTTTTCCTGCCCTGTACGATGATTTCGCGGTTCTCGTCTATGCCGGGTTTGTCCTGCCAGGTATAGGGGTGTTGCGAGCGGAACGCGAGGTAGCCGTCGCCTTTGCGCGCGAAAAGCCAGCCGTCGCGCTCGATGACCTCGTCGAATTTGTCTTTGGGCACCCACGCGTGCGTGAAGTCGAAATCGTTGGGCATGTAGAGAGCGTGGCCTTCTGCGATATTGTAGACGACGATGGAGACGTTCTTGAGTTGGGCGGCGCGGGGCAGGGTGCTGGAGCCGGCCCAGTAGTTTGGCGTCTCGCTGCGTTGACGATCGCGGGCGGGGTGGGTGGTGAAACACACGGCATCGGGTCCGAGCGTGGCTTGCCAGATGTGTTGCTGATCACCGCCGTAACCTTTGCGGTAATCCTGGGCCGTGCTGAGCATGTAGTTGGGCGTGCGATAGGTGTAGATATCGACTTGCTCGCGGGTATTGCGTTGCAGGTCGTGGCGGAAGACGTGCGCGACGAGCGGCAGCGCGTGCAGACGGCGCGCGTTCTCGAAGAATCGGCGGCGGCGCTGGAAAGGTTCGAAGAAGTCGTTCTGCCACCAGTGGAAGGAATCAAGCATACGGGCGGTGAGGTTGATGGTTCTTGGACAGGTGTAGGCTTCGAGGCTGAGCCAGACCATGCCGTCTTCAAAACTGTCGTAGCCGATTCCCCACGTGCGTCCGTCGCGCACACGGATGCCGATGCGCTGCCGGTTGAGGTATTCGGGGTGCTGCGTGTCGTTGGCGATATCTTCGAGGACGCGCGGCACGCGGTACGAGGTGCTCAGCGCGAGGCACGTTGCGCTCATGTTGGCGCCGGAGAGGACGCCGGCGCCCATCGCGAGATAGCTGACGCAGGAGGTGTTTTCGTCCGCGGCCCATTTTTTCTCGGCCTCGTAGGTGCGCCCGTGGGTGCTCCCAAACACACCGCGATAGGAGTTGAAGGCGATGTCCGCGAAGACCAGATCGATGACCATGCGCGCGCGCTGGGCGATGTCCTGATCGTGGCAGAAGTCGGCGAGGTCGAACAGCGCGGCGAGGTCTTCGTCGTAATAGACGTTGGATAACCATTCGCTGAAGCCGGTGCGGAACCGCAGGTCCAGCCAGCGCAAAATGCGCGGTTTGTTTACGGCCATCATTTCGCGGCCGGTGCGTCCGGAGTTGGTGAATTCCTCATCGCGGTACAACTGGCCCGCGAGGTAGCCCGCGGACGCGAAAAGGATGTGATGGTTTTCGGACCAGGTGCACATGGAATCGATGCCGGGTTCATCGGGCCAGTACTTGAAGTGAAGGACCGTGGTTTTGCATTTCTCGATCACGTCCTCGCTGACGCGCGGGTCGTTTCCGAACTGATAGAGCAGGCGGAGAATGCCGTGGAGCTTGAAGTCGGAGCAGTCGTGGCGCTCATCGATAGATTCGAGTGCGCTGAGGACGGCGTCTTCCTGAAGATTTCCGCCCGCTGCCAGCCGCGCCAATTCGCCGTAGGGGCCGTGGCCGTTGTCTTGGAGGCAGAGCTCCAGGAATGCCTGGCGGCGGGCCTGAAAATCGTGTAGCGCAGAGTCGTCCGCAACTGCGGGGACGGTTAGCGGGAAGAGGATGCACGCGAACAGCAGCGCCGGTCGGACCAGCGGTTTCATGAAACAGGACTGGAGCAACGTCTTACGCAGGGTCATCTAATCCGGGGTTTCCTGTACGGACTCGGCCGCGGTTAACAGAGATAGACTGTTGGCGATTGTGGACTCACTTTCCAAGCTTGTCAAGGCCGCTTTTTCAGCCTGGTTGCCTAAGACTCGTCCCTGTTGCCGGGCAAGAACTATGCGTGTCGGCCCCAATCACCGGATAGGAAAGCCCTTGCTGGAGAGATCTTATTATCTCCATAACGACAAAAACGAACTCACACGGAGACACAGGGAACACGAAGATCGAATCCTCCGAAACAGAATGAGAGAGGAAGCATCATTTTGGATTGCGCGGTGGCGCTTCATCGTGAGACGGGTCCCCGGCCGTTGGAAACAGTGTACGAAGCGGTGCTTGCACGCGATTTGGAGGCCCGGGGTCTGCGCGTGGCACGCCAAGTTCCCATCCCCATCGAGCTCCGCGGGCTCCAATTCGACGAAGGGTTTCGTGCGGAGCTCATCGTGGAGGATACCGTTCTTGTGGAACTCAAATCCGTGGAGAAGGTCTCAAAGGCGCACCACAAGCAGGTGTTGACCTATCTGCTGTTGACGGATATCAGACTCGGCTATCTACTGAACTTTGGCGCGGCTTTGATGAGGGACGGCATTCCCCGCATCATGAACGGGGATGTTGAGCAGATTCCGCTTCGGTGCAGGCACCATTTCTCCCGCGTCCTTTGTGTCTCCGTGTGAGTTTCCCCAATTGTTGTGTTATCCGCGATTTGCGTGTCGGGCCCACGTCTTGAACTCGCCAGCTTGTGTCTACATAATGGCGGACAACTTCCCTGTGGTGGCCGCGAACGAGTCCATACAAGAAGCCTCGGGCAAGCAGAGGAGGCGGAGCTTGACGATGGACCAAGCCGAACTCACGAAGCGCTTACGTTCCGCGTCGGACTTGTACAATCAAGGGAAATGTGTCGAGGCTCTGGCACTTCTGGACACCCTCGAGCAGGCGCTTCCCAACACCCGGGAGATCATGTGGATGCGGGCGCAATGCCTCAGACGTCTCGAAAGGCTGGATGAGACCAGCCAGGTTTGCGGCGCTCTGATTGCACTGTTCGGCGACGAGCGCGCCATCGCCATGAAGGAGGACCTTGTCCGACTGGCGGCGCCCACGGTGATGCATTCCGGTCTTGATGATGCCCCAAGAAAAGGCCATCGCATCCTCGGCATCGACATGGCTCGCTCCCTCGCTATCTTCCTGATGATCATCGAGAACTACAAGAACGCCATGGAGGCCCATGGAGACAGACCCGGCTGGCTGGTCTGGTTCTTCTCGCATATCGAGGGCCGGGCGGCGCCGGCCTTTGTGACGATCATGGGCGCGGGCCTCGTGCTCCTCGCGCATAAGGCCCTGGAATCGGGCGATTCGGCGCTCAGGCGGGACAGCACGTCGCGCATAATCAAGCGAGGGGTGTTTATCGTCTTCTTGGGCGTCTTCAACTACCAGATCTGGCCAGGCGACATTCTTCATTTCTATGGTTTCTACATGGCCCTTTGTGCCTTGTTCCTCTTCAGACCCTCATGGACGCCCCTGGCCGGCGCCGCGGCGGTGATGATCGTGGCTTACATCATCAATCAGGCCTTCGACGCCAGGATCGGATGGGAAAACGGGCATATATGGTACAATGGGTATTTGACGCCCCGCGGCTTCATTCGCAACACCTTTCTGAACGGCTACCATCCGGTCTTCCCCTGGACCGCCTATGCCTTGGTCGGCATGTGGCTCGCACGGAGGCCGATATTCGACAAAGAAGGGCGGCGCCGCTACCTTCTCATCTTCATCCCCATCACATTGCTGCTCGAATTCGCAATGAGTTTCCCCGGCTTCCTGCGCCTTTTCCGCGACCCCGGCACGGGGGTGGCCTTCATAGACGGAATACTGCGGCTCCTCGTAACACGGCCCAGTCTGTTAGTCATGTTGGCGCGCCAGCTGGCCGCTATTTCCGTGATTCTCGTGTGCCTCGAATTGGCGGACCGGTTTCAGGGATCGCGCATCATCGGGGCACTGTCCGCCACCGGCCGCATGTCCCTCACCCACTACCTCGCACACACGCTGCTCGTCTTGGGTCCCATGTTCCTGTTGGGGGTACTGCAGCAAAGCCGGATGACCTCGTTCCTTATGTCCTGCGGGTTCTTTGCTGCCGCGGTCACGTTCTCGGTAGTCTACTCGAGACGGTTCAAACTGGGGCCTCTCGAGGCCCTTATGCGCCGCATCACGGGGTAGAATCGCGTCGCGATTCCTATGCTATCCGCAGTCGCCCTATGCGGCGGCTGTCTTCCCCGTGCGGAGTACGGACATTGAAGGAGCGCTTACCGTGTCTCGCAGTCCTCGGGAAAGTCCTTATTTGGAGAGGGCAGAACCCGTCATCGAGTATTTGCAGGTAGAGAACCGAGGACTCGGCAACAATCCCATCGAGTTGGGCAACGAGGCTTGTCGCGTCGAAGGAAGCATTGCTTGCCGCAATCGCTTCAGCGGTGTGCTCCCCTACTACTGCCGCCAAACCGCCGGATCCGCCCCTCATCGCAACCTGTGGATTGAGAGCGAGCCGCGTCCTGTCATGGAACTGGGAGCCACGAAACGAGTTATCCAACCCGGGCGTTTACGACCGCGACTCAAATCCCGCCCCGAAATCGGCGCTCGACAGACCACTTCAGAATGCTTTGTGGCACGATCCAAGTTCTTTGCATACGGCGGACGGATTCTCAGGAATGACAACTCACACGTGGCGCAGGTCGACGATGGTGCGGCCGTTGCCGAAGAGCTCGCGGAACCGGCGACGGCTGATCGTGAGCTCAACGACCTTTGACGTGTCGCCGGGGTGGGCCTTGTCGAGCGCAGCGACCAAGGCATTGGAATAGAGGCGGTTGGCGTTGTGGAGCTTGGCAGCCTGGGACACGTGACGGCCCCTGCCCGAGCGCCGGTAGACAACGGCCGTTTGTTGGGGAAGGGGACACCCGCTCATGGCGGCGGCGCCGACCGTTGTAGCGGTCACGAGAAACGCGCGCCGGGTCAGTCGCGACTTAGCCATCACAATACTCTCCGCCACACCGTAATCACGGTGACAATCGGCTCAAAAAGGGCGGAGGGACCTTAGCATCCCTGTCGGTTCGTCAGTTCCCTGACGGCCCGTCCTCGAGGAAGACAATCGCTAAGGATCGGTGAATTGCCGCTGCTCTCCACAGACCGGGCCCTCACCTCACGGCTCACCGGAAGACTCCTCGCCTCCCGTCTCAGCGTATAGCTGAACCTCCTCTACCGCATCTTTCAGGTTAGCGCCCAGACCCAAATCTGTCAAGGGAATTCTGCTTCCAGAAGTTCCCCCAGAATTAGCCTGCCTGTTTGTGTAACCCTTTTTGGTATAGCCTTGTGTGTGGGAGCCGTGGTTGCCGTGCCTGAATTTTGGGGGATATTTCGATAGGTTGAAGGGGGCCTCTCTGAGGGTGAGAATTGTTGGTGAAAAGAAGCGCAACTCCCACCCCGGCAAGGAGGCCTGCTCATGAACGGGCGCAGAACTGCCCCGCGCGGTTCAAATCAGAGAGCTGATGCTCGATGATATCCCTCGGGTCAGGTGTCTGTCTGCTGTCAAACTGCACCCCTTCGTTCTCAAGCGGCATCATGGCCGCCGAGTAAAGCGGCAGGCGAAAACAGGAAAACACTTCATAACGCCCACGCAACGGGTACCGGCAGGAAGCCGCGGCGCCCCTTGCTCGCGGCCTCGGAGAGGCCACGAAACCCATGGCGGCGCCCGCGGTCGCCCGCGAGCTGCCTGGGCGCGCGTTTGTCGAGCATTTCGTGAGCATCCGGCTCTGGGAATGACGCCAATTTCGGGTGGCCACAACCGACTGGGAACTGAAACGGCACTTTGAGATAATCTGGGGGCCGGTGGACAGACCCCCGGAAAACCTCAAGGAGTGACCAAGCCATGGATGTGGTTAGATTCAACTTCCCTACGTGCATTCTGTTCGGACCCGGCGCCCGGCGCAAACTGACCGGCCTCCTCCGCGCGGAGGGCAAGTCGCGCCCCCTGTTTATCTCCGACAGGGGCGTGGCCGCGTTAGGCTTCTTCTCAGAACTTGTCACGGACGCGGCCAATGCCGGTTTCGACGCCGGCACCTTTTCCGAGGTGACCGCAAATCCCGCCGCTTCGCAGGTGGCCGCCGGCGCCGAGGTCTGCCGGGCCCACGGCGCGGACGCCGTCGTGCTCGTCGGTGGCGGCGCCGCGCTCGACGTCGGCAAGGCCGTCGCCCTGATGGCCCACCATCCGGGCAACGTCTTCGACTACGAAGACGGAAAACCCGATGCCCTTCCCGTGGACCGTGAAATGCCTTGGATAGTCGCCATCCCGACAACCTCCGGCACGGGAAGCGAAGTTGGTCGGTGCAGCGTCATCTCCGACGACGCGACCCACATCAAACGCATCATCTTCTCGCCCCGTCTCCTGCCGTCGGTCGTCCTCGCAGACCCGGAACTGACTCTGGAGCTGCCGCCCGCGCTCACCGCCGCAACCGGAATAGACGCCCTCTCGCACAACGTGGAGGCGTTTCTGTCGACCGGCTTCCATCCCATGTGCGACGGCATCGCGCTCGAAGCCATCCGCCTCATCGCCGGCAACCTGGTGGCCTGTTATCGCGAACCGAGCAACATCGAAGCCCGCGCCAACATGATGGCCGCGTCCACCATGGGCGCCGTGGCTTTCCAGAAAGGACTGGGCGTCGTGCACTCCTGCGCCCACGCGCTGTCGGCCGTCACCGACATGCACCACGGCCTCGCCAACGGCCTCATGATGGTCCCTGCCATGAAGTTCAACAAAGCCGCCGTGCCCGAGCGCCTGGCCAGGATGGCCTCCGCCGCCGGGACAAAAGCTGTCCCCGGAGCGTTCATCACCTGGATTCAACGGCTGCTGAAAGACCTCGATTTCCCGGAAGGCTTGTCGGGCGCCGGCGTGTCGAAAGAGCAGATACCCGCGCTGGTCGAAACCGCCCTGCAGGACGGGTGCCATACGTCTAACCCGCGACCCGTCGGCCGCAACGATTTCAAGGCCTTGTTCCGCGCCGCGATGTAGCCGCCTTGTCGGTAACCAGCGAACTCAGGGCAGTTCCACGCGCAGATGCATGCTCTTGAGGCGCGTGAGACCCAGCAGGCCGTACCGCGACAGCGTCGCGCCGCGGCCCGTATCCTTCACGCCGCACCACGGCAGCGCCGGATCCAGATAGTCGCACCGGTTCATGTAGAACGTGCCCGTCTCGATCTGTTCGCCGATCCGGATCGCGCGCGCCTCGTCGGTCGTCCAGATCGACGCCGTAAGGCCGTATGCGCTGTCGTTCATCAAACGCACCGCCTCTTCATCCCCGCTTACCGGCAGAATGCCGATCACGGTTCCGAAGCTTTCCTCCTGGATCAGCGACGAGTCCTGGGGCGCCTCGGCTACTACCGCCGGTGCGTAGAACCAGCCTCCGGACGGCTTCTCGAAATCCTCGGGCGAGACCACCAGGCGGCCGCCTGCGGCTACCGCGGCCTTCACCTGTCCGTCGAGAAACGCCGGCACCGCGCGCGCAGCCAGCGGGCCAATGGTCGTTCTGGCATCCATGGGATCGCCCAGAACGTATTCGCGCGTTTTCGCGGCATAGGCCTCCACAAAGTCGTCGTATATCGCCCGTTCCACGTAGATACGCTCGATCGCGCAGCAGGACTGCCCTGCGTTGTAGAACGCCCCGTCCACGCAGTTGTCCACGCTGAATTCGAAGGGGGCGTCCGCGCACACGTACGCGGGGTCTTTTCCGCCCAGTTCGAGCCCCACTTCGATAAACCGGCCGGCCGCGCTCCGGTTGACCTCATGGCCGCCCTTCACGGACCCCGTGAACCCCACGTGGTCGACGCCGGGGTGCTGAATAATGGCCTCCGTTACCGCGTGATCGGCCACGACGGCCTGCACGAGCCCGTCCGGGGCCCCCGCTTCCTTGAAGGCATCTTCGAACGCCTGGGCGCACAGCGGCGTCTTGCTCGAATGCTTTATCAGCACCGCATTGCCCGCGAGCACGGCCGGCACCACTACGTTCACCGCTATCAGCAGCGGGTAATTCCACGCCGCAACGTCGAAAACCACGCCCAGGGGTTCATGACGTATATACCGCTTGAACTTGGGCTTGTCCGGCAGCCATTCGTCGCGCAACGTTTCTTCTGCGATCGACGTCATGTAGGCGGCCCGCTCGATGAGTCCGCCGACCTCGTTGCGGGCCTGTTGGAGGGGTTTCCCCATCTGCGTTGTGATGTCAGACGCGACCTTCTCGCGCATCTTCTCGAACGCCTTGACAAAGGCTTCGCACAAGGCCCTTCGTTCGGCAAACGACGAGCCTCGCCACCCGCAGTAGGCTTGACGCGCGCGCCTCACCACGCCGTCCACTTCTTTTGGCTGCAATAGCGGCAGCGTGAAGGCAATTTCTTCCGTGTACGGATTCGTGACGGTCAGTTCTTTCTTGCTCATGGTTGTTTCCTCGCGATATTCGCCTGTTTTCAGCGCAAACCGGTTATCTTCTCGGAGTCATCCCTCTCGGTCCGCGCCGGCAGCCGCAGTCTCTTTCCTCACCCCGTGATTCCACATCACCGCCATCAGCGCCGCACCTATCACGGAAGCCCCGGCAAACAACAGGAACAGTCCATTCCAACCGAAACTGCTGTTCGCCGTATACGCCACAATGAGCGGAGACAACACCTGCCCCGCGCTGCCCATCCCGTTGATGAATCCCGACGCCATGCCCGCCGCTTTCTCGGAACCAATGTCCATCGCGCCCGCGCCCGTCATCAGGGCGTCCGGACCGTAGGTCATGAATCCGATCAGCGAGATCCCGGTAATGTTCACCACCAGCCCCGTCTTCCCCATCAGAGGATACAGCAAGAACGATACCGCAAGCAGGGCCAGCATGACGCACGCCACCGGGAAACGCCGCGAGCGCATCAGCTTATCCGACACATAACCCGCCGTCACGACGCCGCAGAACCCCGCAATCTCGTAGGCCGTTGATGTGTACCCCGCGTCGCGAACCTGATAGGCGAGCCCCTCGACAAGATACGTCGGCAGCCAGTAGAGAAATGCATAGCGCGTCAGTTTAAGAAAGAAGTACATGGCGCCGGTGATCCAGAGCGGCGCTGAGGACAGTACCGCTTTCCACACCGCCACGGTATCTTCCGTGCGCGCCGTCTCCCCCATATCCGTCGTGACGGGCGCTTCGTCGGCGAAGTCTTCAAACCCCGCGTCGGACGGCCGGTTGCGCGTGAAGACTATGTACGCGAGCGCAATGACCAGCAGCAGCGCGGCGGGCGCGAAAAACCCCCTTCGCCAGGCAAGCTCCGGCAGAAAAGTCTCATGAGTGGACACATAGGTCGCAAACGCCGTCGCAATCACCCCGCCCACGGAGTAGCAGGTGGCCCACCATGCCATCACCACCCCGCGCTCCTTGCGCTGGAACCACGCCGACATGTTCTTGACCGTGCCAGACCAGCCCGTGGACTGCCCGTAGCCGTTCGCCACGTGCAACAACCCGAAGAATATGAGCGAACTGGCCCCGACCCCCATGGCCACATTCGTCGTGACCGAGACCAGCAGGCCAATCCCCAGAATAAGCCGCGGGCCGAATCGGTCCGACAGCAGGCCGTTGGCGAACTGCCCGATCATGTAGATCGCGCTGTAGCCCGTTATCATCCAGGCCAGTTCCGGCTTCGTGTAGCCCAAATCGTCCATGAGCAGGGGCATCACAACGCTCAGATTCTTCCTGCACAGATAAAACCCGGCGTACACAAGCCACGTCAGGAGAAAAATCCGATACCGCCACCAGCGTTGTTCCTGACTCATCCCCTCGGTCATGACCGCTCCTTTACGCGCAGAAAGGACGGAAACGCCAGCCAGGAGAATCCCCCCTCCTCCCCAGCCCGACGTCCCCCAGTATACGGGTGACCACCGCGGGGTTCTCCCGCTTGTCCTCGTGCCGCTGAGAATAGCAGAGCAACGCCTCCGATTCCATTGAACCACGCGATCCGCCCCAAGCCAGTCTCAGGCGCACATAGCACAATGACCAGACGCCCCAACCTTGCCCGTGCCGCCCGACGAGGAGCCGGCTTCCCAACCCGCCCGCAAAACCGCCGTGGAGGGCCATGTTCGAGTCCCTGCCTGCCCCGGGCTCCCTGCGCTGCGCAGGGGTTTTTGTCCTCACCTGTGGAATATGGTAAGGTTCTTGCATTCTAGGAAGGTTCCACGAAGGGAAAGGACCATGAGATGACCAAGCGGCCTGTCGAGGCCATCACCTTCGACTTCTGGGATACCATTGTCGTCGATGATTCCGACGAACCGAAACGCGCCGCGGCGGGGCTTCCCTCGAAATTTCGCGCGCGCCGCGACCTGCTCTTCGAGTTCTTGAACAGGCACGAACCGCTCGACCGCGCCATGACCGATCTGGCCTACAACGTGGCTGACGCCGCGTTCAACAAGGTCTGGCACGATCAGCACTTCACCTGGACCATCGGCGAACGCCTCCGCGTCATGCTGAAAGGCCTGAATCGAACCCTTCCGAACGACGATTTCGCGGAACTCGTGCGCCGTCACGAAGAGATGGAGCTCGAATATCGGCCCGACCCCGTCCCGGGAGTCCATGAGGCTATTCGGACCCTCGCCGGAAAGTACAAGCTCGCGATCGTGTCGGACGCCATCGTGAGCCCCGCGCGGTGTCTTCGTGAACTCCTGCGGGGCATAGGAATTCTGGATTGTTTCAGCGCGTTTGTGTTCTCCGATGAAGCCGGCTGTTCGAAACCCGCACCAGGGGTATTCGTGGCCGCCGCCGAAAAACTCGGCTGTTCGATCCCCGGCATTGTGCACGTGGGCGATCGCGAGCACAACGACGTGGGCGGGCCTCACGCCGTGGGCGCCCGCGCCGTGCTTCTGACCGCCGCAAAGGACCGGGGAAGTGAAAGTTCCAAGGCGGATGCCGTGTGCCGGAGTTTTGCCGATTTGCCGACCGTTATCGAAAGCCTCGAACGCTAAACACAAGGTGAGGATGTGCGCCATGGCCAACAAACCCCGTTTCCTGATACTGGACGGCTACGCAAAGGAATACCGCGACCAATTTGACGAAGTGGGCATGAAACAAGCATGGATCCTCTACCGCGACATGCTGCTGAAGTACCTTCCCGAAGCCGAATACGATGTCTGGTTATCGAGCGACGATACGAAAGGCGGCCCTACCGACGCCGAACTCCCCAACTACGCCGCCATCCTGTGGCCCGGCTGCAACCTGACCTGCTATCACGACAACGAACGGGTCACATGCCAGCTCGACCTTGTCCGCCGCGCCTACGCCGCTGGCGTCCCCGGTTTCGGAACCTGCTGGGGCATCCAGATCGCCGTTTATGTCGCGGGTGGCAGTGTTGAACCCCATCCCAAGGGCCGCGAAATGGGCCTCGCCCGCAACATTCACCTTACCCCCGAGGGGCTGCGCCACCCCTTTTTCGAAGGAAAGCCACCGGTATATTCACACTTCGTCAGCCACGACGACTACATCACTCGGCTCCCCGATTGCGCCGTCTGCCTCGCCGGAAACGAATGGAGCCCCGTCCAGGCCGCTGCCGTGAAATACCTCAACGGCGAGTTCTGGGCCGTCCAGTACCATCCCGAATACGACCTGCACGAAATGGCACGCCTCATCGTCGCCCGCGAGCCGCGTCTCGTCAAGCAAGGCATGTTCCGCGGCCACACCGACCTCATGGAATACGTCGACCGCATCGAGGCGCTCGCGGCCGACCCGGCCCGGACCGATCTCCGCTGGCAACTCGGCATCGACGACCACGTCCTGGACGACTCCATCCGGCAGTGCGAATTCATCAACTGGCTCGATAAGCTGGTGCTCCCCCGCGTGGGCATGCGGCGCAACACATGACCAGCGGCACTTTT
>DAOLNV010000036.1:0-2886 GCA_035416745.1 Candidatus Hydrogenedentota bacterium
CGCGTCTCATTTCTTTTCCGCGATTGCATCAGCTTGGGCGATGACGTGTTCAATGATGGCCCGCGAGTCTTCGTAGGTGCTGAAATGCCCTTGTTCTTCGCGATAGATGATGAACACCTCGCGCCCCATCTTCCGGAGAACGTCGGCCAGCCGTAAACTGCTCTGGGGCGGCACGGACGTATCCTGGCCGCTGAGAGACATGGCCAGGGGCATGGTGAACCGCTCGGGCCAGTATTCCGCGCTGCGTTTCTTGTACTCCTCGGGGAGCTCGGCTTTGGCCCCGCCGAACGATTCCCGGATGGCGTCCTGGTAGTTCTCGTACTCGAGATGGTTGGCGGTACCGTTCATGGCGGCCGCCCCGGCAATCAGTTCCGGGTGCAGGGCAGTGAACGTCAGAGTGCCGGCCGCGCCCATGGAACCTCCGCAGAGAAAGACGCGGTTGATCGGATACTTCCCGCGCACTTCTTCGATAATCTGCACGAGGTCGGCCTCGGCTTTTGGTCCCATCCACGACGTCTCTGCGCGGTAGTCCGGCGAGATGAAGAGCATGTTTCTGGCCATGGCGATATCGCGCGGAGCTTTGCATTCGCCGCGCTCGTCCTTGACGAATTGCCAGCGGTCCGAGCCATGGCCGTGCAAGGCAATCAACGCGTCGCGAGGCGCGCTCACGTCGAACCCTTCCGGGAAGCCGATGACGTAGCGCTGCTCCGTTCCATCACACCGTGCGGTGAACGCCACATCTTCGAACGACCATTCCCCGGCCGCTGCCGTACAAACAAACAATAACACCAGCGGGGTAACCAACAGACACTGACCTTGCATGAGAGCGGTCCCTTTCGTTCTTTGGCCTTCTTCCTGCCTGCAATGCCTTGGCACTTGCCTCCGAGGCTCTTCCGGCGCCCGTGTATTTTACGGTTCCGCGCGGTACTCCAGTCCGGTCTCGAAGGAGTTGTTGTCCCACGTCAAATTGCCGGGGTTGGTCTGATTGAACCGGATAGGCCCGCCCGAGCAGTCGTAAATGGTGTTGCCCACGACGTGAAAGCCTTTGCTGCCTTGGTCAAAGAAGATGCCGTTGTTCGGAGCGCCGCCGTGGGCGAACTCGCTCCGGTGCGCGTCGTGAAAAACGTTGCCGCGGATGACCGCGCCGGGCTGCCACCCAAGGGTATAGAGACACCCCCCGTCGGCAAGCATGCGCATGGTGTCGTACACGTGGTTGTATTCGATGATCGTACCGCGCTGGCTCGTCTCCGTCTCGTCCCAGCGAAACCCGGCCGAAATGCCGGTATAGGGCATGGCGTGTACGACATTGTGGGCGATGCGGGTTTCGGCGCAAAAGGCGTCGAAGATGCCCACGCAGCCATGGTTGACTGCGCCGCAGGTCTGAATCTCGTTGGAGACGATCTCGTTGCCGATGGGCGCATCTTCCGCGTTGGCCCAGTCGGCCGCGAGGTGGTGGTCTTCGGTGTCGCCGGCGCCCGCCAGTTCTCCCTTGCCGCGCCAGCCCGTCATGATGCCGTTGCCGCCAATGTCGGCCAAAGCGCATCCGGCGACGCGATTGTTGCGGCACTGGAGTCCGAACCCGATACCCGAAGGGCCGAAATTCGCGATACGGCAGCGCTCGAGTGCGCAGTGTTCCGCGTACGTGAATTCTATACCCACGGGCGGCACATAGGTGCGAGCCTGCGTGCTTGTTCCGTAATGTCCGGCCTGGATGCCCAGGTAGCCGAAAGGCGGAAGGGCCCATTCGGCGTGCGCGAAGGTCAGTCCCTCGAACCGCACGTTGGTGACCCTCTTGCCGGGCTGCCCCTCAACGAGAAGCAGTTGTTCGAGCTTCGGCGCGACGAATGTCTTTGCGTTGGGGTCTTCGCCCTCGGCGGCCTGATAGGTCAACACGCCGGTTCTGCGGTCGAGATACCATTCGCCGGGCTGATCGACAAATTCGAGAACGTTCTCGATAATGGCGGGCTTGTCCGGACTCGCCGTCGTGGCGCTTCCGTGGCCGATCCAGCCCATCGGGTTGGCGAGTTTCAGGACCTTGCCCTCCGACGACACGATGGCCGCCCGCGATATGGACCAGTTCTGGTACATCACAAGTTCAGCGTCTTTCCCGGCAAGGTTGTCCACGGGCGGGGCGGTCGTGAGGGTGATTTCGGTCACATCGGGGGATACCGTACCGACGCGAAGGAGGCCGGGCGGGTCTGGGAACCGCCCGCGCGTCAGGCGTTGTCCGTCGGCGAACAGCTGGCGGAACGGCCACACCTCGCCCACGGCCTCAGCCACGTTGAGGGTCCATTTGCCGCCGTCGCTCCGTTTCCAGCCGGTAAGACGGCGTCCGCCGGAAATAACCGGCATCTCGCCGGGATAGGCCGCGTAGATCACGGCGAAATCGGCCGAGCCCGAATCAGAGGGCCCGAAGACCAAGGGTTTCTCGAGCACGTATTCGCCTTCGCGAATGAGCACCGTCACGTTATTGTCGAGCCCTTGCGCGATCAAGTCACGCACGGCGGTCTGGGCGCGCTCGATAGTCGCGAACGGTTCCTCGAACGAGCCGGGGTTCGTGTCCTTGCCCTCCGCGGCGACCACGAAGTCCGCCACGGGCGGTTCCGCCGCGGCAAGTGTTTGCGACAAGGCCAGTATCAACGGCATGACAGTGAACATCAGGAGCGTCTCCTTTGGGTTGATTTGTGCGGAGAGGATACTGGAATGCCTTGCGAATTGCACGCAGGGAAACGAGATGTCCAGGGCAGCGGAATTCGGCCTAACCTGTGCTCCGCCAGGTTTCCTTCGCCCACTTCGGGGCTTCTTTCGAGGGTGCTGACCAAACCCGGGGCTGCGCTTCGCTTGCCCCGGGCTACGGCCTTTGGCCCTTTCAGGGCCGGTGCGCTT
>DAOLNV010000036.1:2986-26215 GCA_035416745.1 Candidatus Hydrogenedentota bacterium
ATCACCTGAAGCGCGCGTTCCTGGTCTTCATCGTCCACACTGAATAGCGGGCGGTTGGGCTGCCAGTGCTCGAAATCGCTGGAGAAAGTAATGGAAAACGTGCGTCCATACCTGCTGTAGGTTTTGACAGCCGCCAGGAACCGGCTGCCAATCGTGTCAAAAACGAGTTCCGACTCGTCGCCCGAAGTTATCCGTGTATCGCCGAGTCTGCGCCAGTTCACACAGTCCGCGCTCACAATGGGTTCCCGCCACTCCGCACCGAGCAACCCTTTGTAGCGGTGGGCAGGGTCGGGGTCGCGCTCATCGAAAATCACCCCGTCGAGGGCATTATGCGGCCATGTCGCGTCCGTGCCCGGCTGGATGCGGTTGTTGTTGGCGGAGCCTCCGATGTCGACCATGCCAAGGTCCGGCCGCGTCCAGTGGAGCCCGTCTTCCGAGAAGGCGAGGCATGGCCCGATCCATTCCGGGTGGTCGAGCGGACACGCAATATAGACCATTACCCATCGTTGGCGGGCCGGATCCCACATGGGAGCAGAGCGGGATTGGATGAATTCGCCGTCCAGGGGCCCTTGGGGTTTCAGTACCGCGCCACGCTTTTCCGGCGAGTGCATCACACGCGTCAGACCGTTCATCTCCGCGACGATGAAATCGTCCAGGAAGAGCTGCCGTTGCTGGAGCGGCAGGCGAAGGGGTGTTTCAGCGCATGTGATGGCCGCAACCGTTACGAGGAGTGTTGTGATTGCTGCTGTTGTTGCTCGCGGCATGAATTCTCGCCCTTGCTTGCGCGTCCGCGTTGAGGACTGGACTGTAGCATGCCTGGATTTGGTGCGCAACACGAAGGAAAGAATACCCAAAAGCGTTGGAGGTTTACGCGGGACGCCGAGGACGCCTTCCAAAACAATATGCCCCAGCATCAGGCCCGGGGCAGGGGTCTTGCACATAACCTTGCGGTGTGCGTGCTACACCGTCATGTTGATGTTGTTGCCGAGTTCCGGGTTCACCAGCGCAGTCTGAATCAGTCTTATCACGGCCGCGCCGATTCCTTGCACGACCTCTTGCTGCTTGGCCATGACTGCTGCTTGGTATTGCGTTCGAAACTGCGCCAGGTTCGTCCCGACGCTGGCAACAGACGAGATATCATTCATCGTTCTGCCCTCCTTGCATCGGGGTTAATAAGTATACTAACTTCTCTGTAACGTTTATCGGCAGATCCTGGCCATTACTTTAATGGAATTTCGCGTTACCTTTGGTCCGGGCCGTTTCGAGAGCCAAAATTCCATCAAAACTATAAGTACCTGCCGTTTGGGCGCGTATTGCGGCCAGGAAGGTACCCAGATTAACGCATTTCCTGGCCGCCGGTCACGTTGATGGCCTGTCCGGTCAGATACGACGAGTCGTCCGAGGCCAGAAAAATGACCACGTTGGTGACGTCGCGGTATTGGCATGCGCGCTTCATCGGGACTTGGTCAATGTACTTCTGCCTTACTTCTGCCTCGGTGATCCCCTGATTTGCGGCATATTGTTTGAACAGGCTATCCACCCAGAGGGGGGAATCCAGGAGATTGCCAGGGCAGATGCTGTTTATCCGGATGCCCTGTTCGGCGAACTCGAGTGCCAGGCTCTGGGTGACGCCGATACCGCCGAATTTGCTCGCGGCGTAGGCGCTGTTCCGGAAGCTGCCCTTCTTGCCCGATTTCGAGTTGATCTGGATGATGGAGCCGCCGCCTGTCTTTAACATGGCGCGCGCGGCTTCACGAGCGCAAGTGAAGTAACCGACAAGGTTTACGTCGATGACCTTGCGCCACTTTGCAACGTCGAATTCCAGCGAATCGCCAGAGATCAGGATGCCCGCGTTCGACACGAACACGTCCAGACCGCCCAATTCCATGACGTTTTCCTCGACAGCTTGCCTTACGGCATCGGGGTCCGTCACATCGACGGCCCGTCCGAACACCACGCGGCCCGTCCTCTTCCCGATGATGGCGGCCGACTCTTGCACCTTGTCGAGCTGGACGTCCCACGCGACAACGTCGCAGCCCTCTTCAGCGAGATGTTCGACGATGGCAGCGCCTAACCCTTGGGCAGCGCCGGTCACAATTGCTTTACGGTCCTTAAGTCTTTTCATTACAGGTACTTCTCCAACAGGGCGGCCTCGGCTTCTTTGGTCCAGCAGCCCTGAGGCCCCAGCTTGTCCTTCAGTTCGGGGATCCTGGCTGGAACGTCTTCCAATGCCATGAGCGGCATGTCGAGGATCTGGGTGTAGATGACCGTCTTGCCCGGGAACCGTGCGTCTCGAACGCCTTCGAGGCCCTCGCGCGCGCTGTTCAGTCCCCCGATCGCCGCGACGCTCATGTCGGTGTTTAATTCGCCCTTCTCGACCATTTCGAGGATGCGGCGCAAGTCGCGGATGCGCGACCCGCTGGATCCGATGATCTTCACGCCGCGGCAGAGGTCGCTGAGCATGATTTGGGCGGGGTTGCCGATGGGAATGCCGGCGAACACGTTGACGATCGCGTTGTCCGAGGCGAACCCGCACGCCTGCGTGACCAGTGGCGCAACCGGCGCAAGGACGCACACGTCATTGTAACCGTTCGGGGACAGTTCTCGAATCTTCGAGTTCATTTCATCCTGGGAACCGAACTGGGCGGGGGAGAGCGTGAACAGTTCGACCCCCTTGGCCTTGGCCATGTCGCCGAAACGCAGCTCGATATGGTCGAGGCGTTCGCGGTCCAAGTCGGTGACCACGACCCGCCTTGAGCCGCAGGGCAGTTCAATGGCCCGCTGGACGTGCATCTGCCCCATGGGGCCGCCCGCACCGATAAACAGCGAGTTGCCCTGCGCCAGCAGGTCCGCCCGGGCATTCGCTTTTCCTGCTGCCCCAACGTCGCTGCCGCCGCCATAAAACCGAAGGCTTTCGTAGTGGATTCGGCCCACATCGAGAGTCACCATGCCGTCTTCCGCGGGCTTCCCCAAGAGAAACATGACGCCGCCCTTGGCGAGTTTGCCGGCGAGAGCGCCGACGATGCCGGGCGTCGGGTTTGGCACGACGATGTCGTCGAAAGGCCCGTCCGGCACACTCTCGAGACTGGCGGCGACCACGCTCGCTCCGGGATACGCGCGTTTGGCGGCGCCGGCATCATTGGATATGACGAGCATTTTGCCGCCTTCTTTTGGGATGATGCGGTCTTCGAGGTTGTAGGACATCTCGACGCACGCCCACGGTTCCGACAAGGCCGATTGGCTGTAGCCGGTGTCATTCTGCACGGGGAGCAGATAACAGCCTTCGTCGCCCGCGAGCGCGCGCTCGTCAAGGTAACAGTATTGCGCCAGCCCGCCGGGAATGAGGTAGCCGAACGCGTAACCCAACCCGTTGTAATAGATGTCGGCCTGGACGATGTAGCGCTCGCCCTTCTTGAACGTGTCTTGCCATTGTTTTCCGACAGCCGCCACCGTGGCGGAGCATTCGTGGCCCAAGACGGTGGGCTCGGTCGCGAGGTCCCGGCCGCGCAAGCGAGGATGCGCACTGCCCTGTTTGATGATCTTGATGTCCGACAAACACAAGCCCAGGGCGTCTACGCGGAGAACGATCTCGTTGTCCCTGGGCGGGCGCAGCTCCAGCGTGGTTGGTTTGCCGTCTTTTCCGATGTTCTCAAACCCTGCTCCGAAAATCTGCCAAGCCTTGTATGTCTTCGGCAACGGGTGTCTTGCTTTGCGATAGTCGTCTAACTTGGCCACAACGGCGTCTCCTTCCTGGGATTCGTAGCTATTGGTTTCCGGTGATGGTTTTCAGGCGGTAGGCCTCGTCGGGCCGGGTGAAAATACGCGCCACGTCCTTCGGGGCGAGGAAATTGGGCCCGCCCATGGCGTATGTTCCCACGATGACTTTCGATGATTTCTCGGTCATCTCGGTACCGCTGGCGACGGCCCGCGGCGAATTCCCCATGACGATGAGCCCGTGATTCTGCATCATGATCACCGAGGGCAGCACGCCTTGCTCGTCAACGTATGCCTCGAACCGTTTCTTGACCTCGCGGGCCAGGGGAAGGCCCGGGTCCGTGTAGGGAACATATACGGACTTGTGCTTCATCGAGACGATCTGGTCGGGGAACAGCCGTCCCTCGACCGCCTCTTCGCATTTTTTCGAGCACAGCAGCGTGGCGGTATACGTGGGATGCGTGTGGCCAATGAACGAGAACTCGGGCACCTGGAGCAGAATCGCGTGCAGGATTGCCTCGACCGAAGGCCGCTTGCCCTCGGGCGGGTCGATCATGGCATGCTGAAACGCCTCCTGCACCTCCTTATCGCCCGCGCCCAGATCATCCAGCAGCGGCGTCACTTTCGAGATCGACACCTTCACGAAACCGTTCGCGTCGATGTTTACCATCGAGGTCCCCGAAGCTTTGACATAAAAAGTGTCGTCGTCTATACGCGCCGACGTGTTGCCCTCCCCGAGGATGGCAAATTCCTTCGCAGGATTCGCCAGGTACCGTGTCATTTCTATCAATTGCGGCAGTACATCGCTCATAGTCCGGTCCCTTTTCTCACATCATGGATATACAGAATATGCGAATCTCCGCCCTGAACACCGTTGTTTCCGGAAGAAAAACGATGTCCTCCTGGCGGGAATGCGCTGTTTCAGGAAGTATAGCAATTCGGGGAAGGGGTTATGAAGTCCGCGGATGTCCGCGCAAGGCCCCGGTTCCGGCTGGTTCCTCGCTTGAGGCGCGTCAGTTCCGATTGGGGCCGGGCTTGGGGTGGTTGGCGGCGTCTTCGCGGATGCGCCGGAAGAAATTGGTCAAGAGCCTTCCGCATTCCTCCGCCATCAGACCGGAGAACAGCCTGGGGTTGTGGTTGAAGCGGGAATCTTCGAGCAGGTTCATCAGGCTGCCGCACATCCCTGCTTTCGGGTCATGCGCTCCGAAATACACTTCGGCGATACGCGCCAATATGATTGCGCCCGCGCACATTGCGCAGGGTTCAAGGGTGACATAGAGCTTGGCGCCCTCCAGACGCCAGCTCTTGTAGTGCGCCGCTGCTTGCGTGATTGCGAGTATCTCGGCGTGGGCAGTAGGGTCTTGAAGGAGTTCCCGCTGGTTATGAGCTTTGCCAACGATTTGGCCTTCGCTGACGATAACGCAGCCAATGGGCACCTCGCCGATCTCGAGAGCCCGCTCGGCTTCGCGCAGCGCATACTCCATGTATCTGTGATCGTCATCCAGCATATCGCGGAGGATTCTGTCGCGTGGACGGGCCAATGTCAAATCGTGAGAGAAGGCGGGAGCAAGAGTGCGCCAGGGAAATCTCGCGGCGTGTGGCGCCCCTTGGAACACCGCGGCCAGATCTATTACTTAATGAGTATTCGACTCAAGGTCCCGATCCAGATATAGTGGGGCACGTGCAGAGCGCCGCATTGATGTGAATAATCTGAAAACGTGCTGAACTTACGGGTCGAGATGAGATGGGAAGGAGTGTTAAGAGTCAGAAGGTTTGACAACCTCGAACACGGCATACTACCGTAAAGCACGGCCGGTTATCGAACGGACGACGGCTCTTCAGGGTCGAGAAGGGCGGCGCCGGTTTCGATGCGCCATCTATGCGAACAGGACAACGGCATGCAGAAGATCAAGGACGGAAGCTTAAGCACCTATCTGGGCGAGATATCGAGAATCCCTCTCCTCTCGACCACGGAGGAGGTGCGTCTTGCGCGCCGGGCCCAGCAGGGCGACGGCGACGCGCGCCGCAAGCTTATCGTCTCGAATCTGCGGCTGGTGGTAAGTATCGCCAAAAAGTATTTGTATTACGGTTTGCCGCTCCAGGACCTCATTGAAGAAGGCAACGTCGGGCTTATGAAGGCGGTCGAGCGCTACGACCCCGACCGGGGCTGCAAATTCTCAACATATGCCACATGGTGGATACGGCAGGCAATCACCCGAGCCCTTTCGAACTACGGACGAACGGTGCGCATTCCCGTGTACGTTACCGACAACATTGCCAAGTATAAGAAGGCCGCGGAAGAGCTCTATATCAAGAGCGGCAAAAAACCCGACCCGGAAGAAGTGGCGAAAGTCCTGGGCATCAAAGTCGCGGAAGCCCAGAAGCTTCAGTCGTTCGTGGAAGACGTCAGCCCTCTCGACAGACTCGAGAGTACCGACGAAGACATGGGGCGGGGCATTCCCGAGAGCCTCGAGCCGCGGCGCATTGACGAGGCCGTCGTCCAGATCGAGATCGACCAGCAGCTCGAGCAACTGATGGCTCAGCTGACGGGCCGCGAGGCCGAGATCATGCGGTATCGGTATGGCCTTACCGACGGACAGGCGCATACCCTCGAGGAAACCGGCAAGCAGTTTGGGTTGACGCGCGAGCGCATCCGCCAGATCGAGAAGGACGTGATGCGCCGGCTGCGATTCTTTGTGGCGGAACACGCCGAAGACTTCATGCCTTGACCAGGCTTCGAGAGCCCCGTTTTCCGGCGCGACCAGCAACGAATTGACCGGAAATGGGTCGTATCTGTATAACCCTTCCGCCGCCCCAGGCGGCAGTGTGCGGCTCTGTAGAGGAAGGAAACTCAGACGATGGACTTGGAAGCACTGATCCGCAACGTGCCGGATTTCCCTAAACCCGGCATTCAGTTCAAGGATATAACCACCTTGCTGAAGAACGGTCCTGCCTTCAAGCACATCATTGACGGTTGGCGGGACAGGTACGCGGACCGGGGCGTCGATGCGATTGTGGGCGCCGAGGCCCGCGGGTTCATGTTCGGCGGCGCTCTCGCGTACGCCCTCGGGTTACCGTTCGTACCGGTGCGTAAACCCGGAAAACTGCCCGCCGAAACGCTCTCTGAGACGTTCCAACTCGAGTACGGTACGGATACGCTTGAGATTCATAAGGATGCCTTAAATGCCGGGGAGCGCGTCGTGCTGATTGACGATTTGCTGGCGACGGGCGGCACCATGGAGGCCGTCGCCAAGCTCGTCGAGCGGCTTGGCGCCGAGATTGTCGAGATAGCGTTCGTGATCGAATTGCCCTTATTGAAGGGTCGCGAACGGTTACGGGCTTACCCTGTCCATACACTGGTCGAATTCATGGTGGAATAGCGAGGAATTATGAAAGGCACAGAACTTCCCGGAACTCAAATCAACGTCATCAACGAAGTACAGCGGGGCCGCTTCAAGCATGTCCTGTTCGACTTCGACGGAACGGTCAGCCTTCTGCGCGAGGGCTGGCAACTTGTGATGGGTCCGCTCATGGTCGAAATGATCACCGGTGAGGCGCCGGAGGGGCCTTCACCGGAAATCGAAGAGGAGGTGCGCGAGTATATCGAGGACTCGACGGGCATTCAGACGATTCTTCAAATGGAGCGTCTCGTCGAAATGGTGAAAGCTCACGGCAACGTGCCCGAAGACAAGATTCTCGACTCCCACGGCTACAAGAAGATCTACAACGACCGCCTCATGGAGCGCGTGAGCGAGCGTATCCGGGACCTCGAGAACGGCACGCTCACGCCCAAGGATGTCACCTTGCGGGGGGCGCTGGATTTCCTCGAACGCCTGTCCCGGAAGAACGTCATTATGTATATCTTCAGCGGCACCGACCGCGCCGACGTGCGCAACGAGGCGCGCCTTGTGGGCGTGGCCCCGTATTTCCAGGAGATCTGGGGCGCCCTCCGCGAGTATAAGGATTACAACAAGGAGATGGTGCTCAAGGAGATCATCGCGACGAACAATCTTCATGGCTCGGAAGTGCTGATTGTCGGCGATGGTCCCGTCGAAATACGCAATGCCAAAGACAATGACTGTGTCGCCGTCGGCGTGGCTTCCGACGAAATCGTGGGCCACGGCTGGAACATGGACAAGTACCCGCGCCTGGTCAAAGCAGGTGCCGACATCATGATCCCCGATTTTTCGGACGGGCCGGCGCTTATCGACTATCTCTTTCCGCACTAGTACGGAGAATCTTGCGCGGACCACGCTGAATTGTGCGAAAACGCCCAGGTTAGGGTACCATGATGTCTGAAACGGGCCTGTAAGCGGTCCAGAATCAGGAAAGGGGGCGCCTATGGACCAGCATGACCTAACCTGCGACATTCTGGTAGCCGGGGGCGGGCCTGCGGGCGTTCCCTGCGCGCTCGCGGCGGCGCGTCTGGGGGCTAACGTGATCCTCTGCCAGGACCGCAGCGTTCTTGGGGGCAACGCGTCGAGCGAAATCCGCATGCACATTGTTGGAGCGGATTGTTCGGGGGGACGAGGCGCGGAACTGGAGACCGAAACGCGCGAAGGGGGCATC
Organism: Candidatus Hydrogenedentota bacterium; assembly: GCA_035416745.1. NCBI lineage: Bacteria > Pseudomonadati > Candidatus Hydrogenedentota > Candidatus Hydrogenedentota bacterium. The sequence continues at coordinate 11,270 of DAOLNV010000036.1, forward strand.
ATCGAGGAAATCCGTCTCGATGCGGCCGTCCAGAATCCGCAGCGGTCGGCCTCGATGCTCGATCTCATCCTTTACGACAAGTGCCGGGCTGAACCCAATCTGCAGCTTATGCTCAATACGGCTGTGGTGGGCGCCAAGACCCAAGGCACTCGGCTCACGCATGCGATCGCGCAACGCGAGCCTACCGAAGACCGGTTCACCATTGCCGCGAAGGTCTTTGTGGACTGCACCGGAGACGGGCGTCTCGGCGCCGAAGCTCAAGCGCCGTTCCGCATGGGGCGCGAGGGGCGTAATGAGTTTAACGAGTCCTTTGCGCCCGAGGCCGCGGACGAGAAGACACTTGGCTCGTCGTTGCTGTTTATGGGGCGCGACATGGGGCGCCCCGTACCGTTTACGCCCCCGCCGTGGGTGCGGAAATTCACGGAGGAAGAGCTCAAACACCGTCCCCATGGAAAGCCGGGCGTCGATCAGAGCCTCGAGTATGGCTATTGGTGGCTCGAGTGGGGGGGGCAACTGGATACCATCAAGGACAACGAAGTCATTCGCGACGAATTGCTGGCGATTCTGCTGGGGGTCTGGGACCACCTCAAGAACGGCGGCGACCATGGGGCGGATAATTGGGTGCTGGACTGGTTTGGCTTCGTGCCCGGCAAACGCGAGAGCCGCCGGTTTGCCGGCCAGCACGTGTTGACCCAACAGGACCTTCAGGAGTCCCATGCGTTTGACGACGCTATTGCCTACGGGGGCTGGCCCATCGATACACACCCGCCCTCGGGGGTGGACGTGCCTGACGAACATCCGTGCTCCCAGCATCAACTCGATTACGTGTATGACATACCTCTCCGCGCCTGTGTTTCCGAGGGGCCGCGCAACCTCATGTTCGCGGGGCGCAACATCTCGGCCACGCATGTGGCGTTCGCGTCGACGCGCGTAATGGCCACCTGCGCGGCGATTGGGCAGGGCGTGGGCACCGCGGCGGCCTATGCCGTGAAGCAGGGCATCGAACCCGCGGACCTTGCCGCCGATCCGGAGACCATGAGCGCCATCCAGCAACGGTTGTTGCGCGATGATGCCTATCTGATTGGGGTGGTCAACCTGGATCCGAAAGACCGTGCCCGCGATGCCAAGGTGTCCGCTTCGAGCGCACAACCCAGAGGTGGGGCTGCCAACGTGATCTCAGGGCCAACGCGTTCGACCCATGGATCCCGCGGAGTCAAACCGGAGCGCGGCGCGCAAGGTTTGCACCGGTGGATGAGCGAGCCGGCTGCGGGACTGCCAGCCTGGCTTCAGCTCGAGTGGGACGGGCCGGTGCCCGTCTCCGAAGTGCAGATCATTTTCGATACGGGCATGCATCGCGTGTTGACGTTGACGCATTCCGACGCGTATGCGGCCCGGATGAAATGGGGCCAGCCCCAGCCTGAGACCGTGCGCGATTATGCCGTCGAGGTCAAGTGCGAAGGCCGTTGGCAGACCGTCGTCGACGTTACGGGCAACTACCAGCGCCGGCGAGTGCACAAGGTGAAACTGCCGGGCCCCATTTCAGCTCTCAGGCTCAACGTAACGGCTACGAACGGGCTCGATCACGCCCGGGTTTTCGAAGTTCGCGTATACTGAGTATTGGCTGCGATATTCCTGAATTAACAAGTGTCGGAATCCGTGCGGAGGGAACAGGTCATGAAAGACGCTGGCGCGGTTCGAATGCTGGTTTTAGGAATGTGTGTTGCGGCCGCCGCGGTTGCAGCTGCACATGCGCAGGAAGCCAACGAGTCTCCGGCCATTCGAGACTTGCTCTGGGTCTGGGGCAATCCGGAAATGGCCGAGGCGGGACCTCACACGCTGGCGACTTTTGCTCAGGCGGCTCCGGCCGAACGGGCGAAACTGCTCGATGTTCCCAATATCGCGATGGGGGGGAACGGTCTTCCGCGCGATGAGGTCCCGGCCATGGCGCTCACGGCTGAGGTAGCCCATGCGCCGCGCCTGGTGTGGGAAATCGGTTGCGACGACGAAAACGGCGGGCCCCCCTTCGAATACGGGAAGACCGTGGCGCGCGTGGCGGATGTTGGGAAGGCCTATCCCCAGGTTGAAGGCGTGCTCCTCGACGATATGAGCAGCCAGCAGATCGACCGGGGACTCAAGCCCGAGCACATCGCCGCATTGCGCGCCCTCCTGCGCGCCCAATGCCCTCAGATCAAGCTCTGGGGGGTCCTCTATACCATGAACTACGGCATCGCGAATATCGACGATTACATCCGTGAACTCGATGTGATCAGCCTCTGGGTGTGGCATGCCACGGATTTGGGCAAAGTGGAAGAATCGGTCGCGTATCTCGAGGAACGGTTTCCTGAGAAACCCATCGTTCTCGGACTCTATCTCTACGATTATGGCAACAACAAGCCCATGTCTCCCGAGCAGTTCGACCAGCAATGCGGCACTGCGCTCAAACTCGCCCACGCCAAACGCATCGAGGGTATGGTCTTTCTCACCATCACGAACGATGCCGGCATCGTGGGCCGAGCGGCCGAGTGGGTGAAACGTGTGGGCGGGCAGAAGGTGGGCTCTCCGGAAACGGCGGCCGCAGGCGCCGGCCAGGGTCCCGGGCCCGCGCTCCAATTGGACGGCCAGTGGCGGTTCTCCGGCGAGCCGTGGACCCAGGACGAAGAGGGGGTCATCCGGCCGCCCGACAAGCGCAATCTGCACAGCCGGGCCTTCTGGACCGGGCAGGCGTATGCGGACCTCGAGGTCGAGTTCGAGTTCAACGGCGACTATCGAGAAACCGGCACCGGCAGCGCGGGTATTCTGCTGCGCTCGCAGGACGTCAACCATGCGTACCTTGTCTACTTCCCTTGGGGCGGCCAACAGCTTCGCGCGAAGCACTTCTGGGCGGCCGTGGCTACGATCGACGGCGACGCCTATCTGCGCCACCTCGCCGCGGAATGGGTTCCGGGGGTTCCGAGCGAGACCGACCGGTGGTACTCCGTGCGCGTCGCGGCGCAGGGGCCCTCGATTGACGTGTGGGTGGACGGACGGCGTGCCGTGCATGTGGAAGACGACACGTATTCATCCGGTCTGGTAGGTCTTGCGGGTTACGGATGGTACCGTTTCCGCAACATCCGCGCAGCCGGAGCGCCCGTCCAGGCCCAGCCCTGGAACGCGGAGGCAGCCATTCCTTCCCATGCTTTCACGATTGGCCTGTCCAGCGAGGAGATGCCCAGCGCATGCATTGCTCCTGACGGCGACGTGCTGATCGCGGCGGGCAGCCGGCTTGTCCGTTCGAAAGACAAGGGCCGCACGTGGCAGGCGCCCGAGACGCTGCCCGAGTCGCTCGGAAAGGTTACCGACTACGGGAACACCATGTTTGCCACCCCTGACGGCCGCCTCATGGTTATGGTCTACCACCCTCAGGCAGAGACGGGAAACCCTGTGCCGGGCATCTTGATGAGCGAATCGCCGGATAACGGCGCTACTTGGACCGAGCCCGTCCCCTCAACGGTGGCGCCCGAGTGGCCGGCTGTGCCCAAGAGCCTCGTGCCGTACGGTCCCGTGACCCTGAACAGTGACGGCGTGTTGATGCGCTTCCTGCTGGGAGGGGCGATGGACGAAGGCGCCACGTTTACCGATGTCCGCTCGTGGAGCGCCACCCATTGCAAAGCCTACGTGATCCGGAGCGCGGACTCAGGCGCGGCGTGGTCCGCCCCCATCGAGCTTGACCGGCCGTCATGGACTAACGCCGAGCGGGGGACCATCCCCGGCTCGCTGGACCTTACCGAACCCACGGCCGCGGTAATGGGGCAGACCGTGACGGCCCTGATCCGCCCGGTGTACAGCCCGTACATGTGGCAGTGCTGGTCCTATGATGGCGGCGCAACCTGGGACGCTGCCAGCCGCGCCACGTTCCCGGGGTACGCGCAGTCCATGGCGAAGACGGCTTCCGGGGTGCTCGTCTGCGCCCACCGGTACCCGCACTATGCGGTTAACGTCAGCCGGGATGGCGGCCTGCACTGGGACGCGGGCACGGTCATCGACTATGCAGCGTGGGCCATGGGTACGATCACCGAGGTCGAGCCAGACCTCGTCCTCTGCACGTATATGAACGCAGAGCGCAGCATGCCGCTGTTGGCGCAATTGGTGCGCGTGTCGCCGGACCGGCTCGAGCCGCTTGCGCGGGAGTAGTCCGGGCGCCTCTGCTCAGGGGCATCCCGCGAGGCGGTCAAGAACGCCGTGTTTCTTGGCAGCGCGCCGCGCCCATTCGCCCAACGCTTTCACGTACGCCTTGCGCACCACCGGCGCAAAGAGCACCCGGCGGTAGCGCTCCTCGAGGTCCGGGAAATCGCGCTGCAACGTTGCCCGCACCGATTCCCAGACTTTTGGGCGGGGGTTGAGGGCGTCTACCCAGATAACGTCGACCTCAAGCCGCGCAGCTTGTTCGAACAACGCGTCGAGAGACGCTTCGTTGTCCGAAAGAAACGGCAGCAGCGGGCCAAACATGATGCTCGTCTCGATGCCGGCGTCGTGAGCGCGTGCCAGGACCTCGAAACGTTCGGCCACGGTGCTGGCGCAAGGTTCCCAGAGGGCGGCGAGGCGCTCATCGGGCGTGGTCACCGTTACGCCGACGCGGCCGTTGCCTTTGGCGAAGATATCGAGATCCCGCAGGATGAGGGCGCTCTTGGTGAGGGCGTCAACGCGGAATCCGTGCTCGAGCAGGACACGGCAGCATTCGCGGGTAAGACGCCACGTGCGCTCGAGCGGCTGCCATCCGTCACAGGCGCTGCTCATGAAGACCGCCCCGGGCGGCAGGCGCCGAACTTGTCTCTCGAGCACCTCGACCGCGTTGGTTTTCACGTCAACGAAACAGCCCCAGGGCTCCTCATGAGGATGAAACCGCTGCATGTAGCGGGCATAGCAATACCCGCACCCGTGTGCACACCCCACGTAACAGTTCAGCGAGTAGTCGCTGATACTGCACTTGTTCAGCACCGTCTTGCAGGTGACTTGGCGCACCACGGGGGCCGGACAGCGCGAAGATGATGACGCAACAACGTCCATGAGACCACTCTAGAGTTTTGGGGACACAATACTCAATTATCACCATGAATGTTCAAGACACTCGTGGTAGACAATGTGCGGAACACCTCAATTGAGTATTGTGTCCCCAAAACTATCTATTTCCGTATGATCGCGGCAGACCAGTCCTCGCCGATGCGGAGTTCGGTGCAGGTCTTGTCTTCGAGTGTGATCAATGGAGCTTCGAACCCTTCAACCTCGCGTCCTTCGTCGTTGAACACGTGGACCTCGTGGTTCGAGTTGTCGCCCCATCCGAACAGTCCGCTCCGGTTGGTGATGATGCGCTCGTTGCCGATGATATACCCCTCGTGAAGTTCCAGCGGGGTGATGGGATACATGTAGCGCGTGAGATGGTAGTGCGTGGGAATCACCAGCACGTCGTTGTACCAGTGATAGACACAGCCGTAATCGAGGGCCGCGAGCATATTCCGGTATGCATCGAGTTCGCTGCGCTCGGTGAGATGGTCGCCGAGGGCTATGGGCGAATAGAGGTGGTTATGGGTGCAGTTCGTGATGCTGCCGGTCTCGACGAAGCATGGGAAACGAAGGCCGGCCATGGCCTGGGTAAACGGCGCGCCGTTTCCGATCAGTGGGCCGCGCGAAAGGATGCGTCTGGCCAGAGCCACGCGCCACGGTTCGCTCAACAAGGTGACCGAGGATTTCAGCCGCACGATATCCATGGTCTTCGGGTCGATGTCGCCCGAGACGCCGTCCCATGGCTCACCGAAATGGTACATGGCGCGGCTGTACTCGTGTTCGTCCCAATAGACTCCGTCGGCGCCGATTTCATCGAGAATGATGTCGACGTTTTTCGCGACGGCGGGGCCGTAACTGTTGTTCTCGGCGGGGATAAAGAGCCGGAGCCTGGGGTTGCCGTAGTCCCCCTGTTTGCCGTCGGTTCCCAGTGTGCGGGAGTCGGCAAACCGCTCGGGCCCGTCCTCGGTGACGTCCAGGAAGCAGTGGAAATAGACGAGGTAATCGGCATTCGGGTATAGCCCGCGCCAACGCGCAAATGCTTCCCTGAATGAATCGTGCGGCACCTGTTGGAACGCGGTGCCGTGGCACGGTTCACCATTGACCGTCAGGTGGCTGATCCCGGAACACACGTAATCCGGATCCTTGAACGTGAGGAAGTTCGTGGTCAGTTCGTCCGTCCATTTCCTGGTAATGTCGCCCGCTCGCAGGAAAGCGAACCCCCCGTCGATGGTGAAGTTGGCGTTCATCATGCGGCGCGCGGCATTGATGAACCGCCAGTAGTCGGGCGCGGCCGTGGGCACGATGAGCCATTTCGCGCTGTATTCCTTGCCCGGGGGGATAACGAGGTTGTTGTCGGCCAGCCCGAGCATGCCGTTCATGGCGTAGTTGGCCACGTGGATGCGGAACACATCATCGCGCGGCAACAACCCGAGGCCGGCGTGTTGGCTGGCCCCGAAGGTGGTGGGGTTCTGAGACGATCCGCTCTTGCCCGTCAGCCCCGGCTGGGGTAACCCCGCCAGCCAGACGCCCTCAAGGCCCGCGACCGTGGTTTCATGCCGGTGCATGAGGGCCAGATTGGCGCCGGTGAGGTTGGTGAAGCTGTCCGTGACCTCGAGCCCCTCCGGAAGGCGCGTTACCTGGCGGGTATGGCCGAAGTAGTCGCAGGAACCGGTCTTCCATGCCGGTTCGGGGCACGAGAAGCGGCTTTCCACAACAAACGTTTCGCCGCCCAGCGCGATCTCGATTCGCGCGCCCTCGGTCTCGCGGAAATCGAAGGCCGTTTCGTGCGTTTCGAGCGGGACGCAGGTTTCGAGGGGGCCGGTGGGTGGACCTGCCTTGGGTTTGGGCGGGGGAGGCGGTGTGCGAAACGCAAGAGCGGCTTCCCCGGCAACGAGGACACGGTCGACGTTCGGCGACGCCGCATTCTCGACCAGGAGCATGTTTTCGCCTTCGCGGAGGAGGTCCGTTACGTTGATTTGGAACTCGCAGGCCTTGACGCCTTCCTGAAGCCCGTAATAGGTGTCGCGGTCCGCCTTCTCGAAGTCGGGGGCGTAATATGTGGTCATCCGCTCGCCCGCGTACATCGAATAGATGGCTCCGTTGCGCGACAGGACACGCATCGGCTTGTCCACCAGCCGCTCGCCCGTCAGTGGGGTGCCGTTCAGCACGAGACGGAGGGCGGGGGTATGTCCCGCCACGCGCTCGGTGTCGAGGCGGGCCTTCAAGAAGAGGACAGCCAGCTTGCCCTCGGGGGCCGGGGGAGCGGTGATGGTCATTTCCTTCTTCTCGCCGCGTTGAAGGCGCACCTCGTCGAACAGAGGCAGCCGGTCGGCGCGTTCGGGCGGCACCCCGTCCGTGCCGGCGAGCAACGCGGGGATGAGGCGCGAGCGGCTGTGTCCCCATTTCTCGCTTGACAGGGCCAGCATGGCTTCCTGGCGCGCCTCGGGACCGTCCGTGTCGGACAGGGTCACTTCGATGCGGAGGAACGTTCCTGCTTCGGGGGCGACGCCGAACAGGGTCCACGGTATGGCTGCTTCAAGGACGTAACCTTCCGCGACACGTGCCGACGCGACGAGCGCGCCCTCGATGGGTTGGGCCTCGGGGCGGTAGCAATAGGCTTCCGGCGGACAGTCCGTGAAGGCGTCGCCGGTGTTTTGGAAATTCCCCGGGCTGATCGCGAGCTGGTACTGGCCGGGGCCGTAGGTTTCGCGGCCGGGGTCAATGTCCGGCGCGGCATCGAGATAGACCTCGATATGGTCGCCTTTCCAGATATTCGCGCCGCGCTGGGTCTGGTGGATGGTGTCGTCGACCACTTCGGCGGCGATAAACAGGTATTCCTGCCGCCACGCCAGACGGACGGTCCCATGCAGGTCGGCGGGGCCGGTCCAACTGTTCGCGCCCCAGACCGCCTGCTCGGGCGTGTCGATGGCGTGGATGTTGGGGACGCCCTCCCAATCGCCCAGATTGCCGTCTACGGCGATAGGCGGATCAGGTTTCAGCGGGATGCCGATGGTTTCGGGTGTTGCGGCGTGCGCCGCTGAAACGGCGGCGAGAATCAGCAAAAGAACGATGGCGGTCGTGCGGACCATGGTTACTGCCCTCCGGATACACTGGGAATGGCTCTCAGTATGCGGCAAGGCCCCGGGAAATCCAAGGCCGGCACTACGTGCGAACGGATCAGACTCGGCGCTCCGGTCTCCCGTCAGGCCTTTTTGTCGCTCACGCCCTTCTGGTCCCTTCACGACTGCTCGGTCCCCTTGTTGCAGCTTCCCGTCCGCCTCCTTCCGCGAACATGCGGAACTCCGATGAAATCTTGTACATTAATGCAGTATCACCGCCGAGAGGATATCAGTTAAGTTGCCTCACCGAACGGGGAGGGTCTTGTGATGCGTCCATCAGTTGCGCTCGTGGGTTTTGCCGCCGGTTTCATACTCTGCTCAGCTGTTCTGGCTCAGAACCCGGCCGAACCCGGCCCCGAAGTCCTGCGCGAGCAGATCCAATACCGCCCGTTCACGATACGCATCTTCGGGCCGAAGAATCTGTATTGGCAGAGCCGCATCCAGTTCAGCAAGGGCGAGCAGGTGGTCTACGAACAGTCCGTGGAAGAGTTCGTCGAAGTGCTCAAAAATTGTCCGACGGTATGCGATCTCGACGGCGACAAACAGGAGGAGCTGGTGCTGCAAACGTTCAGCGGCGGGGCGCACTGCTGTTTCTCCTACCTTGTCTTTTCATTGGGAGACACTCCGGCGCTCATGGCGCGTCTCGAGGCCCGCGACTCAGGGGCAATGATCAAAGATGCCGACGGAGACGGCATCGCCGAATTTCACGCCGCTGATATGGCGTTCGACTACTTCGGCGCGTCCCATGCATCTTCCGTGCACCCACCCATCGTCCTGTTGTATCAGAACGGGAGCTTTCATCTCGCCGCGCATTTGATGCGCAAACCCGCGCCCGCCGAGGCGGAATGGCAAAAGCGTGTGGACAGCGTACGCGCCGATTGGGACAATAAGGAAGTCATGGGCATGACCTTCGAGGATGAGGAGTGGGGGAAAGCCCCGCCTTCCCTGTGGGGCAACATGCTCGATCTCATCTACTCGGGCAACGGGGAATTGGCCTGGAAGTTCCTCGATGAACTCTGGCCTGCCGGCAAACCCGGCAAAGACGCTTTCCGAAAGGATTTCGAAGCACAGCTCGGCAAGAGCGATTACTACGACGATGTGCTCAAGCTCAACGGGTGGGAAAAGACAAAACAGGAATAGGGGGAACCATGCTGCGACGCCTCGCCACGATATGCGTCCCAATCCTGGCCGTTGTCCTGCTGTTGCCAGCGTTTGCGGCGGAAAACAGCGTCCGGGAACACAGTCAGCGTCCGGGAAGGGCTGAATCGCCCAGCGCCCTGAGGGACCGCCTGTTTGACCTCATGCACATGCGCGACCTTGCCGAGAACGGGGGCGCTATTCCGCTGGATGCACGGGTTCTGAACACCGAGGACCGCGAAGCGTATCGGTTGGAGACGGTGGAATTGCGAGTGACGTCCGGCCGTGTCATTCAGGCCATGCTGGCGGCGCCGGTTGACGCCAAAGGGCCGATGCCGGCGGTTGTTGCGATTCATGGCCACGGGGGTGGCCGCATGACGCCTTTCGACCCCGGACAGACCATGTACAAGCTCTTCGGCAGCGAACTGGCCAAACGCGGCTTTGTTGTTATCAGCACCGATGTCGGCCAGCACGAAGTATATGAGGAGGGGCGCACGTTGATGGGCGAACGGTTGTGGGACCTAATGCGGTGCGTGGATTACCTGCGCAGCCGGACCGATGTCGATGGTGCGCGCATTGGCTGCGCGGGCCTCTCGCTGGGCGGCGAGATGGCCATGTGGCTCGGCGCGATGGACCCGCGGGTGGCCGCGACCGTCAGCGCGGGGTTTCTCACCTACATGGACCAGATGGAGCAGAATCACTGCATGTGCTGGAAGTTCGACGGTCTGCGCGACCTGGTCGACTTCCCCGATATCTACGCCATGATTGCCCCGCGGCCCTTGCAGTGCCAGAACGGCCTCCAGGAACCCCCCACCCAGTTCACGCCGGAATTGGCGCGTAAAGCCCTGCTTGAGATCGTGCCCGCCTATCGCGCTCTTGGGGTCCCCGGCAACATCGAGCTCATCGTCCACGATGGCGGCCACGAAATCGCGCTCGAACCGCTGGTGCGTTTCCTCGAGAAACATCTTTCGGCTGAAAAATGAGCTGAGCACCAGCGGATCGTCCTTATTACCGACATCAACAATCCCGCCGGCAGCGCTAAGGCCCAGAACCAGATTGCGATGATGTTGGACTTTGCCAGCACCACAGGAGGGTGGAAATTCAACCATATCCCCGGTGGATGCAACGTGTTGTGGATGGACGGCCACGTCGAGTTCGTCAGGTACAAAGAGAGATGGCCCGTCACCGCGGCACTGGCCGAGATTGTCGGCAGTATCGGCTGAGAACTCTTGCCGAAGGGACGCCAACTTTGATTGCGTGATGCCTCGCATGTCCGTGCGCGGAGTTTGGAAGCCGGATTCAAGAAAACTTGCGCCGTTGACTTGGATCAAACCCGGGTCCGCGGCGCGTTCTGTTGCCGGCTTGCCCGAAAAAGACCCTGGGAATGTCGCGTGGCTCGGGACATATTCGCGTACCTCATTGCCCAGGCCTCTGTTCGGGCGGACCCATCATTTCCGCTTCGGCGTACCCAGCATCGAGGAACGACCGTTCGGCGTAGTAGCAGAACGAGTAGGACGATGCGATCATGAGGTCGAGGTCGCCGTCACGGTTCCAGTCGATGGGATAGGGATGCGGATAGGGAATCCAGGTGAGGTCGTATCGGCGGGTCTTCTCGAAGCGCGGGCCGGTAGCAGTGCCCACGTTCCGGCAGAACCACAGGCCGTCGCCGGTCCACGAAGGCAGCAGGTCCAGAAGTCCGTCGTTGTCCCAGTCGGCGGCGGCCATGACGCAACGGCCCTCCCCGGCAAACAATTCAATGCCTGAGGCGAACAGAGGCGCCTTGTTGGTGCCGGTGTTTTCGAAATACGTCACTTTGCCGTAGGCGTCGGACACGACGACGTCGTGGTCGCCGTCGCCGTCGAAATCACCCGGCGCGGGGTCGGAACGGTTGCCCGAGTGGGTGGCGAAATCCGTCATGGGCGCATCGAGCGGCTGACCAACATGAAGGGGACTGCCTGTTTCAAGCATGAACTGGCGTCCTTTAGCGAGTTCCCAGCGCTCGGGCGTGCCGATATTCTCGTACCACCACACCTCGCCCGCGGAGTTTCCGAGGAGGTAGTCCAGGTCGCCGTCGGCGTCCCAATCGAAGGCGTCGGCGAAACTGTGGTCGTCGCCGGGCAGGAACTCGTGCGAGATGACCTCGCCGGCCGCGGAGACCAGGCCGCGTTCCTTGAACTCGGGCGGGTTGCCCGGGGCGACGTTCTCGAGGAACCGGGCGGTGCGGCCGCCGCTCAGGATGAAGTCGGTGTCGCCGTCGTTATCCCAATCTGCGGGCGGCGCGGCAAATCCCGCCATTATACGGGGCGTCCAGGGAAGGGTCAGGGGCGGCTGGGCCTTGAACTGCGGCCGTGTCGGGGAGCCCACGTTCAGCAACAGTCTCACGAAATAGTTTACGCCCACCACGACATCGAGATCGCCGTCCGCGTCCCAATCGGTTGCGCGGGGATTGGTCAGGTTGTCAATGTTTTCGTCAAGTGGAAATGCGCGGCGGGCCAATCGGGGCGCCGCGCGCGTGCCCACGTTTTCGAAATAGAAGAACGAAGGCCAACTTGTCTTGGTGGATTCGAGCACTCGCTGGTCCAGGGTGCCGCACAGCAAGTCGATATCCCCATCCCCGTCAAAATCCGCCGTGCAAGGCGCGGCTTGCCAAAGCGTGTCGACGGGCCCGGTTTCCGCTTCGAGGGGACCCCGCGCCTGGAGCGTCGGCGCTCCCGCCGCGCCGCTGACGTTCTCGAAATAGAACACAAGCCCGGTGACATAGCCTCCCACGAGCAGATCCGCGTCGCCATCGCCATCCCAGTCCACAACCTCAGGCACGGGCACGTAATCCTGCGTGTAGAACGTCATTTCCGGACAGGGCTGGGGGGGCGTGACGATTGGAGCGCCGCCGGCCATCACGGGCGTTGGCGGGTCCAGCGCGGGCTGGGCGGGACCGCCCGTGTTTTCAAACCAGAACACCTTTCCGCCATCCGCCCCGCACAGGACATCGAGGTCGCCGTCGCTGTCCCAATCAGCCGCGCATGGGGCCGCGTAAAAACCCACGTCAATGTTCTCGCCGGCCGCGCGCATCATCTCGCCGGTTCGGAACGCTGGCGCTTCGGTTGTTCCGATGTTCTCGTGAAATAAGATGTGCCCGAGGATATTGCCCACGAGGAGGTCCGGCTTGCCGTCGCCGTTCCAGTCGGCCGGTGCGGGCTGCGTGTGATAAAGGCTGGACAGGAATCCTTCACGCGCGTAGAGCGCATCGATGTCACCCAGAGTGGGGCGCGGCAAAGTGGGGGGCAGAGGAGTATCATGCGGCACAATATCGAAGTTCACCGCATACACGGATGCTTGCGCGCCCATTTGCCGGTGTACCCACACCAGGTCGCCTTGCTGGGCGCCGCTTATCAGGTTGTACATGTAGCTGTAGCCGCGCATGCCAGCGTTGTCAAAGCGGTGGGGCGCGCCGCCCCCCAGGTCTGGTTGGCCATTCTGGTACAAGAGGGGTTTCCCGCCCTGCGCGTCGTACTGCACAACCCGGATGGAATCGGGCGGCACTTGGCCGTCTTGGCCGGTGGCCGCTACGATTTCGGCAAAATCGATGGCAAGCCGGGCAGGCCGGAGGTCTTCCTTGCCGCTATCCTGCGGAGCAGCCGGTATCCGGACCCACACGCGCCAGGAAACGTCGCTATTCGAAGGGATTTCGCCCGCCTTGGACGCCATGGGCCAGATGAGTGTAACTATAAGCATAACAATAAGTTCCACGCAGAAACCGGAGCGCTTCATAATGCGTTTTGGCCCTTTCGGAGTTTGGGAACGGTGAATCAGCAATGCGAGGGATTTGACCGCTCGATGCCTCAATTGTGGACGCGTTTTCGTCGGTAATCAAGAGGCATTTTCAGCCTTTGCGGACCCCCAATTCCGGGAGTGGAGCACTCAATCTGGGGCCGGGTATTCCAGGGCGCCCGGTCAAAAAATCGAGCTACCCCCTTGACAGACTTCGCGGACTGTGTTCTCATGGGTAAATAAGAAGGGGCCTTGGGGTTGCATATGGAGTTACTGTTATGCCTACCGGTACTGTGAAGTGGTTCAATGAGCAAAAAGGGTATGGCTTCATCATCCCCGATGAAGGCGGCAAAGACATTTTTGTCCATCGATCGAACGTCGAGACGGTTAACCGCACCTTGAAAGAGAATGAGAAAGTTGTCTTCGAGGTGGGCGACGGGCGAAAAGGCCCGGAGGCCAAAGGGGTCCGTACTGCCTAAGCCTTTAACACCAAGGATATTTGTCCTGTCGTCTTGTCTGAGTCGATTGCGGTGAGGGAGAGGAGTTTGCGGCAATCCGGGGCGGCTCTTTCTTCCGTGCTTATGTGAGGCGTACCCAGTTCGCGGCGCGTGGAATTCATCTGGCACCGAAAGGGCGAACTGTGCCTCCAGGCCGACAGGTCCCCGCACCTCATCGCAAACAAACCAGCTCACACCTCGCAACACGCTTCCGCACGTTTTTCGAGCGGGCATGTCCGGCGCGCAGCAGTTGCGACCACGTTTGCCGAGGTGTTTGTTTTGCGCTTGCCGGTCTCGCCTGTACGTCCCTCCCGCAAACGAAAGCCTGGGTCGGCAGGCGCTCTCGAGGAAGATTGCTTTTCGCTTTTTCGTTGCCTTCGTTGGATTCAGCATCTGGGACCGGCGCTGTAATTATTTGCGAATCAATAACTTACGCATGATGGGCCGCAAAGGCCTTTTATTTCCGGGAGGTTTCCGCTATTGTATTGTGTGGGCTGGTGGAACAACGTTTATGGTGCGCGTTCCTCCGACTGGCAGTTCTTTGGCGCGATAGTTCTATCTTCAGGAAACAAAGAAATGGGCGAGCGTATAGCAGCATTGGCTGCTTTGAGCCGTATCAGAGCGATTGCGGACCAGATTCCGGTGCAAGCGTCGTCGCCGGCCGTTGCGGCGGAAACCGTCCCGGTACAAACCGCCAACGTCATCGAGGTCACGCGGCCGCTTCAGGAAATCGCCGGATTGCGGCAAGCGGCTGAGACGACGTCACAGAGAATCACTCCAGACACGAACGGCCAGCGCGCGGATGCGGTCGGCGCGGCGATGAGCCAGGAGGCAGAGTCTGCCATTACGGCTCCGAACGCCGCCTCGCCGCAACAGGCCACTGCGGACGTTGCCGGCGCAAACACGCGCAACCGCTTGTCTTTCAACCGGGCGATCTTCGAGACCTTGCGAGGGGGAGCGGGAACGGCGCGGCCGGGCGTGCCCAGCATCGAGGAACAACGGACTGCTATTCGCCGGGCTTTGACGTCCCGCCGTTCGCAGGCCCCTACCCAACGCGCCGCAACAACAGAACAAACGGGTTCGGTGAGCCGCGATACCCTATCCGCCCGATACAACCCTGAGGCTGATGCGCTTGCCGTGCTCGCACAGGCGCCGGCAGCACGGTTGTCGTACCCGCGGCAGGCAGCGTACTCCTCCAGCGCTCCGGAAACCGTGACATCCGGCGGGAGCAGACTGAATTTCCTCGCCTGATGGCGATACCCATCAGCAGAACACGGAACAGTTTTTTTCAGAGGGGTTCTCTCAGGCGACCGGGAACAGATGGAACGGCGGACACGCCTGCTCTGCTGGATGATGGCGGCATATTCCAGCTTTTGGCCAGATTTTCA
>DAOLNV010000036.1:26315-29476 GCA_035416745.1 Candidatus Hydrogenedentota bacterium
TCACTTCTCGAGGAAGCACAGGAAGGGTTCTGGCAGGACTTCCTTTCAGGCGACGACGCCTGGGTGGACGGTCTCCTGCTTCTCACGGCGCTGGTTCTGCTTGTCGGGCTTATCTTTCACATCCACGCGCGTAAAGCCGAAGCCAAACGCGCTTTGGAACGCGACCTCGAACGGCGCCGGTTCCTCGAGAATATTTTGTTGTCTCTGGCGCATCCGTTTTATGTGATTGACGCCAGCACCTACGAAGTGCTCATCGCGAACGCGGCGGCCCGGGAGGGCGCCAGCAACCCCGCTTCCACGTGCTATGGGCTGACCCATGGCCTCGACGAGCCCTGCGGCGGCGAGGACCACGTTTGCCCGTTACGGCTCGTCAAGGAAACGCGAGAGCAGGTTGTTACGGAACATCGCCACTGCATGGCCGGCGGTGAAGTGCGGACCTTCGAGGTCCATGGTTTTCCCGTGTTTGACGGCGCCGGAGAAGTCGCCCAGATGATTGAGTACTCGTTTGACGTTACTCAACGCAAACGTGCTGAAGCTGAACGCGAGAACCTGATTCATCAACTCGAGACGGCGTTGCGCGAGGTCAAGACCTTGAGCGGCATGCTTCCCATATGCAGTTCGTGCAAGAAGGTCCGCGACGACCAGGGTTACTGGAACCAGATCGAGCAGTACATCAGCAGCCGCTCTGATGCGGAATTCAGCCACAGCCTCTGCCCGGAATGCGTCAAGCAGCTGTATCCCGAGTATAACGAGAAGCCCAGGAGGCGGGCCTGACCGCGTCCGGCCCGCTGCTACTCGCTTCGCGTGAGGCTCGGCCATGCGGGATCATGCGTCTTGAAGCGTTCCTCTGCCTTGGATTCGTTGGATGTCGCGTAACAGTAGCGGCAGCCGTGCACGCAGGTGTCGTAGCAGCCGATATCCCTGCTGACGACGCAGCCGCATGCGGGACGCTGCGCGGGATCCTTTTCGGCACTGGCGGCAATCCCGAATACCGAGGCCAGGTAGTCGTTGTCGATGCATTTTCCGGGGGAGATGCCCCACGGCGTGAGATCGAGGTTCTCGGCGCACGTTGTCACCCGCATGCCATGCCTCCGCGCGCATGCGGCAATAAACGCCGCCAGCTCGGCGGCCTCTTCTTCATGCGGCTCGGACAACGTACAACCATGCTCGCTGAGCCATCGCAGGCGCTTGTCGAGTTTCCGGTAGAGGTCCACGAAGCTGATGATGCAACGCTTCGTTGCCCTTTCGATGGACGAGGCGATTCGTGAGAAGGCTTCCTTGTGAAAGCCCACGGGCGTGATTGTGCTTACCACGATGGGATCATACCGCCAGATGACGCGGTCCGGCCCGATAACATTGGCCAGCTGGCGAAAACTCTCGATACGCGTCTCGACGGGCGCGGCTCGGGGTTCGAGCAGTTCCGGGTAGTCGAGGAGGGTATAGAGAAAGTAGTATCGGTATCCGCGGGCATTGAGCTCCTTCAGACGCGGGAAAAGGGGAGCGGCATTCCGGGTCCAGAAGACCAGCGCGTCCACTTCTTCGGGGCATAAAGACACGCGCGACACCTGAGCCGGGTTGAACGGGTTCGGGACCTCGCAGAATCGCGCCTCGATGCGGTTCATGAACCACTTGGAATAGAATGCCGGAATATCCGTTCGCCGGCTCGCGCTGATAATCACTTGGCTCAACTCCCTGCCGATTATCGCCCATCGGGATATGGAGCGCAACGCATTTCATTTGCTACTATAAGGTTTCACTTGCGGGGAAAGCGGAAAAGGAGTGTGTCATGAATACCTGGCAGAGTGGTTTTGCCGTCATTGTGTTCCTTCTTCTTCTCCGGAGCGGAATCGCTGTCGCGTCCCCCGGGACCTCGCCTGCCTCCGAAGACGACAACGACCTTACGGCCATCGCCGTCATGCGCGACTGGGAAACGCATCAGTTCACGACCTTCAACCCCGACACCCGAAACAAGACGGCGCCGGTGCCAAGGGGAAAGAACGTGACCATCGCCGAAGTCGAGGGAGAAGGTCATATCGCGAACCTCTGGATGACGTTTCCCGGGTGGTTCTGGCAGCACTGGTTCACGGAGGCCCCCATTGATCAATCGATTCTCAAGACGCTCATCTTGCGAATCTACTGGGACGGCGCCGGGAAGGCGGCGGTCGAAGCGCCCGCGGCCGATTTCTTCGGAATCGGCCTGGCCCAGTCGGCGAATTATGCATCCAGGTATTTTGGCGCCTCGAGCGGCGGCTTCTTCTGCAAGTTTCCGATGCCGTTCAAGAAAGGGTTTCGCATCGAACTTGAGAACAAGGACGCGACTATCGACACCGGGGTTTTCATGAACGTTCTTTATCATCTCAACAGCGGTGTCTCTGAGAACTCGGGGTATTTCCACGCCCAGTTTCACACCGCCCGCAACCAGGGCCCTGACCCGACGTTCATCGGCGAATTCGAGGGCCGCGGGCACTATGTAGGTTGCACGTTGTCGATGCAGGCCGAGCCCTTCAACACCCTCGTCTATCTCGAGGCGCCCGAATACATTTACATCGATGAGGATTGGAAACGGGCCCGCATCTTCGGCACCGGTCTCGAGGATTACTTTATGGGAGGGTGGTATTTCCGCGAGGGGACATTTGCCGGGCCCTACCACGGCTTGCCCATCAAGGATTCGTTCAACTCGTGCGTCGCGATGTACCGGACTCACGAGGCTGACGCCATTCATTTCAAGAAGCGGTTCCGCATGGAGTTTGTGAATCCCTTTGACCCGGAGCGGCTCAAGCCCTATGCCTATTCGTCGGTGGCCTTCTGTTATCTGGACACGCCCGAGGGGCAAGGGCCCGGCATCCCCGAGCGCGATAAACTCCTCTGCTGGTACCGCGTCAAGAACACCGATCATCAGAGCATTCCGTAGAATGCATAACCGCCAGCTGTGTGAAGCATGACGCTGCTCACCATTGTGGGAATAGCCTTGGGCCTGGCCATGGACGCCTTCGCCGCGGCCGTTGGCGCAAGCATCCGTCTTCGCCATGTTTCCCCGCGGCAGGTGTTCCGGTTCGGGTGGCATTTCGGGTTGTTTCAGGCCATAATGCCCGTCATCGGCTGGTATTTCGGCACGTATCTCGAGGAATTGATTGTCGCGTGGGACCACTGGGTCGCGTTCG
>DAOLNV010000036.1:29576-52423 GCA_035416745.1 Candidatus Hydrogenedentota bacterium
TTCGGAGCGCGCCTGGGTCTCCGCTTCGGCAAACGCGTCGAGGCGCTGGGCGGCGCGATACTGATTGTCATAGGAATCAAGATTCTGCTTGAGCACATGGTAACAGGATAATCCGGGTCCGGCGTGTCTCCCGTTTTTTACGGGGCTTGCTCAACGGCCAGGAAGCGCGCCGGAAGAGGCAAGACGCATGTGAGGAGGGTTGTTGTCGTGGAAGTTATCATTCGCGACACACGGGAAAAGGCGGTTTCGCTGACGGCGTCCCTGATTGCGCGGGCGCTGGTGAAGAAACCCAATCTGGTACTCGGGCTGGCCACCGGCCGCACGATGGAATCGGTGTACCAACTGCTCGTGGCCATGTATGAGGATGACGGGCTGGATTTTTCGCTGGCCCGGACGTTCAACCTCGATGAATACGTGGGTTTGCCGCCCGAGGACCCCAATTCCTACCGCTTCTACATGAACAGGCACTTGTTTCACCGGGTGAACATTGACCTGCGAAACACGCATTTGCCCGACGGGATGGCCGAAGACATCGAAGCCGAGTGCCGGAACTACGAGGAAAAGATCGTAGACTGCAACGGCATTGACCTTCAGTTGCTGGGGATTGGCCGCACGGGGCATATCGGTTTCAACGAACCGCTTTCCGCCATGCGGTCTCGCACGCGCCCGAAAGCCCTCTCGCCTGAAACGGTCGCGCAAAACGCCCCCCTTTTCACGGGAGAGACTCCCATGCCGCGCCGCGCGATAACCATGGGGGTCGGCACCATCCTGGAATGCCGCCGTTGTATCCTGCTCGCCACCGGCAAAGAAAAGGCCGAAGTGATTGCCAAGGCCGTCGAGGGCCCCGTCACCGCCATGATTTCGGCCACGGCCCTCCAGTTGCACCCGAATTGTACCGTGATCGTGGACGCGGAGGCCGGCTCGCTCCTTCAGAACCAGGACTACTACCGGTGGATCTTCGAGAATGAACCGGATTGGCAGCAGTATCACTGACGGACGGCGGCGCGGTCCGCGGGTGAAGGCAAATCGCTTGCGCGCAGAGCAGCGGCCTTGCGCTGCGCAATTGTGGCATACTATGATCTGGCTCGTTGGCAAAACGCACGGTATACGAAAGGGTGTTTCATGAGTCATATCATGCTCGTCGATGATGACGTCGATCTTGCCCAGCTCATTCGCACCAAACTCGCGGCGGAAGGGCACGAAGTCTCCGTGATCCACTCGGGCGATGGTGCGTTTGAGATGGCCAAGCAGGTGAAGCCGGACTTGGTTGTCTTGGACATCATGTTGCCGGGGGAGACAGGCTACCGCATCTGCAGGCGTCTGCGTAAAGACCCTGAATTGTATCAAGTGGGCATTCTCATCCTTACGGCGCTCGGGGAAGAGCCGGAAGTCCTTCACGGCCTCGAGCAGGGGGCGGACGACTATTTATCCAAGCCCTTCAAACTTGATCATCTCATGGACAAGATTGTGTCATTGGAGGCGTTGCTGGATTCGGCGAAGCAGCGGCACTCGGCCACGGGATTGCCCGGCACCGAGGCGGTCAAACGCGAAATCAACCATCGTCTCGCTCGCGGGATGGCGATCGCCTGTTGCTATATCGATATGGTCGGTTTCAAGCCCTACTGCGCGGTGACGGGAGTCACGGGCCAGACCCGCGCCCTGGCCTTTATGGCCAACATGCTCAATATGCTCACGCGTCAAATGGGCGTCTATGAGAGTTACACGGCCCATCTTGGCGGCGAACATTTCGTGGTGATGCTGAATCTCGAGGACTACGAGCGTTTCTGCAATACGCTCATGGAGATGTTCGATCAGAAGGTGAAGGAACTGTACACGCCCGAGCAGGTGCAGCAGGGATTTATCATGGCTACCGACCGGCGGGGCAAGACCGGGAGATATCCTCTGATGATGTTGTCTATCGGCATTGCCCACAACCAGTTTCGACAGTACAAGAGCGCGAAGAAGGTTTTTGAGGTTCTCGCGCAAACCCGCCAGATGGCCAGGCCGGTGAACAAAAGCGCGATGTTCGCCGATCGACGGCAGACCGATCGTTAGGAGGCGCAATGCGCGCGCCGCGCGTCTTGAAAGCCAGCCTTTTCCTTGCCGGGGTATTGCTAGCGCTGTTGTTGGTTCTTCCGGTGCGCGCGCCGCTTTCCGATGAGGAACTGGCGCGCCGGGTACGAGCAAGCCAACCCGCCTGGGGCAATTACGATGAAGATTTGAAGGCCCAGCTCGGCGCCGCGCCGGTGGCCGAGTGGGAAGGCCGCCTGACCCGGCTCCAATGGGCGTCGGGGGTGTTGCAGATCTCGTTTTCTCTGACAGGACCGTGGGCCAAGCGCGATGTTGCCATTCCTATACTGGTGCAGCTTCCCGACGGCGAGACGTTCAGGGACGAGGCTGCCATTCGAGAGGGAAGCCAAATCACGTACCGCTTTTCCACATCCCTCGAACACCCTCCTCAGTGGGTGGTTGTCCGTTACCCGTTCTACGGGGAGCGGCGCATTGTGCTGTCCGAAGACGGCCGGTGGGAGAGCGCGGAGAACTGACAGCCGCCTGCGCCGCGGGTTTTCAGGGCCCGTCTGAAACCGGCCCTGTTGGCCGGGCCATGCACGCAGGCATCATCTGGAGGCGCATGTCATGTCTGACGGGATGACTCCCGGCTCGCCGGAACCGACGCCGGAGCTGCGCCGCCAACTGCTGGCCATGCAACGGAATGAAATCACGGAATACCATGTCTACAAGCGTCTCGCCCAACGCCAGACGGATACCCATAATCGCGACGTCCTGCAGCGGATAGCCGAAGAGGAACGCAACCACCACGACTTCTGGCAAGGGTATACGGGGGTCCCCGCGAACCCGAGCCGGCTGCAAATCACGCTGTATCCCCTGATGGCGCGGCTGCTGGGCCTGACATTTGCCGTCAAACTGATGGAACGGGGAGAGGAATCCGCGCAGCTCAACTACGAGGCAGTCGCCGGCATCATCCCTGAGGCGAAACGCGTGCTTGAGGAGGAGGAAGAGCACGAGCGGAGACTGCTGGCTATTCTCGATGAGGAGTGGTTGCAGTATATCGGCTCCATCGTGCTTGGGCTGAGCGATGCGCTGGTCGAGTTGACGGGCGCTCTGGCCGGGCTGACCCTGGCGCTGGCCAACAGCCGGCTCATCGCGCTGATCGGGCTGATTACCGGCATCGCGGCCGCGATGTCGATGGCCGCTTCGGAGTATTTGTCGAGGAAGGCCGAAGAAAAGGAGGGCCACTCGCCCTTGAAAGCGGCGGTCTACACGGGCATCGCTTATATCGTGACAGTCGCTCTTCTTGTGGCGTCTTATCTGTTGCTTGCCAATCCCCTCGCGTCCCTGGCGGCCACGCTGTTTTTCGCCATTCTTATCATCGTGGTGTTCACGTACTACCTTGCTGTTGTCCGCGATATGCCTTTCAAACATCGTTTCCTGGAAATGGCCGGCCTGTGTCTCGGGGTGTCCATTGTCAGCTTCGGGATCGGTTTTGTGTTGCGGCAGGCTTTCGGGATCGACCTGTAGGGGCGGCTGCTTCGAGCCGGTGGACCTGGCGGACGTTGTGGACACGCCTGCGCGGGGCATCCCGTTCCGGGGGCCTGGCTCGCCGCCTCGCCTCTATTCAGGGTTCCTGGCCCGAGAGTCAGATTCACTCCTTCTCCAGGTGGAAGAGGGCAGGTCACGGGGACATCCCCCATCATCCGGAGCCGTCAGGGGGGCGGAAGGGGCTGGCCTGAATTCATCGGCGGCACGTGTCCTGCCGGCGGACATTCGGGTTGAAAATTGATTGACTCGTGGTATGTTCCGTGGTAGACTTTTACTGAAAATAATTTTAGGTTCATGCCATGGAACGCCATATTCTACATATCGATATGGATGCCTTTTTTGCCTCGGTCGAGCAGGTGCTCAACCCGGGGCTAGCCGGTAAGCCCTTGATTGTCGGGGGGTTAAAGACCGACAAGCGGGGCGTGGTGAGCACGGCGTCTTACGAAGCGCGGAAATACGGCATTCGCTCGGCCATGCCCCTGGTAGAGGCCGTACGCAGGTGTCCTCACGGCATTTTCATTCGCGGTCATTTCGAGCATTACCGTGAAGCCTCCGAGAAGATCCGCGCTATCCTCGATAGGGTATCTCCTTGTGTTGAAATGGCTTCCATCGACGAGGCCTATGTCGATGTAACGGGTTCCCAGCGGCTTTTCGGTGGTGACGATGCCATTGCCCGCTATATCAAAGAATCCATTCGTGAGGAAACCCGGCTGCCATCTACCATCGCCATCGCGCCAAACAAACTGGTGGCCAAGATTGCTTCGGATGAAGGCAAGCCCGACGGATATCTCAGGATAGGCACGGGAGGGGTGCGTGACTTTCTACGGCCGCTCCCGTTGGCAAAATTGCCGGGGGCCGGGCCTCGAACACGCGAAGTCCTTGAAAGGCTTGGCATTATGACGGTGGGATGTCTCGCCGACGTGCCGGTGATGGTGTTAGTTCAGGCTTTCGGGCCCATGGGATATGCTCTTCAGCGTGCAGCCCGGGGCGAATCCACCACGCCGGTTCAACCGTATTCGCGGCCCAAATCAATCAGCCGCGAGACGACTTTCGAAGAGGACTTGCTCGATTGGGAACGTATCGAACACATTGTGGCCTATTTGTCGGAACGCTGCACCCATGCGTTGCGTGAAAACGGCATGGAGGCGAGGTGCGTAACCCTCAAGGTGCGGTACTGCGATTTCTCGACGTATACCTTCGCCAAAACGCTGCCTGAATCCACGTATCTGGACCGGGATGTCGGCAAGGCCCTCGACGAACTGCTGCCTAAAGCCCGCCAGCGCCGCGCCCGGGTGCGGCTGGCCGGCGTTGCTCTTACGTCGTTGACCTACAACCAGCACCAGTTGCAGCTGTTCGACGGCGAACGGCCGGAGAAGTGGCAGCGGGTTATGCACAGCGTCGATGCCATTCGCGCACGGCATGGGTTCGAATTCATCCGGTTCGGCAAATCGATGGAACTTGGACGTCATGTCGAACTCGCTACGCCGTCGCTTTCACGATAACCCAAGGCTGCGAAACAGACGGAAAAACGGGACTGCGCCAAGCGAGGACGCCGCAGGCGGACGAGGACGGGGCTGTCCCCAAGGTTTTTCGTTTTAGCCGGGAGCGTGACGCGAGCGGGCGGCGCAAGGAGCGAGAAGTGCTTGTTCCGGGCATTTAAATCAGGTTTTTGTCGCGTTGATTCCGTTGCATGTACATAGCAATTACTCGATGCTGGAAGGGACGGCACCGCTCGGCCGGCTGGTTGAGCGGGCCGCGTCGTACGGACTGCCGGCGTTGGCTCTCACCGACACCGGAGGTTTGTATGGGGCGGTGCCGTTTTACCAGGCCGCCCGTGCCGCCGGCATCAAACCTATTATCGGGGTGAATCTCGACAATGTCGTTTTGCTGGCCCGCGACAGAGAGGGTTATGCCCAGCTCTGCCGTCTCGTGACCGCGTATCATCTTGATGATGCCTTCGACCTTGTCGCCCAATTGAACGAATGCGACCGGGTATTTGTGCTCTCCGGGGACGCCGGCCGTATTCAGCGTCTCTATCGCAACGGTTTGGAGCCTCTGGTGGTCCTGACCAATCATGGCGACGCCGTCTCGCGCTACCGGGCCACCCTCCAGTACGAGCTGGGCTCTGAACTCGGGTTGCGTTGCGTCGCCGTGAATCCGGTGTATTTTCTGCGGTCCGAAGACTACCGTGTGCACCGGGTACTGTCGGCTATACGCCGCAATGCTACCATCGATACGTTGGAAGAAGGCGATGTCGCGGACGCCGCGTGCTGGTTCCGGCCGCCGGAAGAGATGCGCCGCCTCTACGCCGATTGGCCCGGCGCTCTGCGCAATGCCGAGTGGGTGGCGGAGGAATGTAATCTCGAACTTTCGCTCGGCATGCCCCTGTTTCCTGGTTTCGACTTGCCTGAGGGAGAGACGCCGTTTTCGCATCTGTGGAAACTCGCATTCGAGGGGGTGAAACGCCGGTACCGGCCGCTGACCCGGCGGGTCATCGAGCGGCTGAATCATGAACTGGACATTATCGAGCGCCTCGGGTTCGCCCCCTATTTCATCATCGTGTGGGACGTTGTCACCTTCGCTCGCGCTCGCGATATCCCCATCGTGGGGCGCGGCTCCGCCGCAAACAGCCTCGTGGCGTATGCCTTGGGCATTACCCGTGTCGATCCTTTCAAGTACGACCTGTATTTCGAGCGGTTCCTGAACCCGTCGCGCAGCGACTGTCCCGATATCGATCTCGACATCTGCTGGCGCCGCCGCGACCAGGTAGTGGACTATGTATACGAGCGGTACGGGGCTGAACACGTCGCCATGATCGCTACGTTCAACACGTTCCAGGCCCGTTCCTCCGTGCGTGAAGTCGCCAAAGCCATGGGTCTCACCAGCGGCGAGATAGGGGAGGTGACGCGCCGCTTGCCCCATTATCACGCGGGCGATATCAAGACTGTTGTGCAACACCTGCCCGAGTGCCGCGAGCTGCCCATTCACGAGGAGCCTTTGCGCTCTATCGTGGCGGTCGCCGAAGCCGTCGATCAGTATCCGCGCCACATCTCCTTGCATCCCTGCGGGCTTGTGATCGCTCCCGAGCCGCTTACCCGGTTTGTGCCGCTTCAACGCGCCGCCAAAGGGTTTGTGGTTGCCCAGTACGATATGCACTCCATCGAGGACCTCGGCCTGGTTAAAATGGACCTCCTGGGACACCGTTCGCTCACGGTGATCGACGAGACGGTTCAACAGGTGTGGGATAACCGGGGCATCCGGATAGACGTCGAGGCCCTCCCGGAGCCCGACCCGATTACGGCGGAACTGATCCGGAACGGGCGCACCATCGGCTGTTTCCAGATCGAATCGCCCGCCATGCGCACCCTCCTGCGCAATACGCTGGCCGACAATACCGACATGCTTATCAAGACCTTGTCGCTGGTCCGGCCCGGCCCCTCTGGCAGCGGCATGAAAAAGCGGTTTATCGCGCGCCATCTGGGCAAAGAGCCCACCGAATATCTGCACCCCTCGCTCGAACGCGTGCTCGGCGACACCTATGGCGTGATGCTTTATCAGGAGGACATCCTCAAGGTCGCCAATGTTATCGCGGGGATGGACCTGGCTGAGGGCGACATGTTGCGCCGCGCCATGACCAAGGACCGCTCGCCTCGTGAAATGGCCAGGAGCATGAAGACCTTCATCGAGAAGGCTGTCGCGAATGGGGTCGAGGAGAGTGTCGCGGAAGAAATCTGGGGGCTTATTGCCAATTTCGCCGCGTATTCGTATTGCAAAGCTCATGCGTCGACCTATGGCGAAATCTCCTACCAGTGCACGTATCTGAAGGCCCATTTCCCGGCCGAGTTCATGGCCTGCGTGCTGTCGAACCGCGGCGGCTTTTACCATCCCGCGGTCTATGTGGAAGAGGCCAAACGGCTGGGCATCGAGGTGCGCCCGCCCGACATCAACAAAAGCCGTTTCGAGTACGCTGCCGAAGGCGATACTATCCGCGTGGGGTTTGTCGAGGTGCGTCAACTTGCTCATGGAACCGTCGAGGCCATTCTCGCCGCGCGCACGGAGCGTCCCTTCGAGAGCCTTGGGGACGTGTGGGCCCGTACTGGCATGACGCGTCCCGAGGCCGAGGCCTTGATTCAGGCCGGCGCGTTCGACGCATTCGGCCGGACGCGGCCCGCCCTGTTCTGGGAGTTGCATCTCCTCGCGCAGGGCAAGCGCGAGGAGGCGCCTGTCAACGCGGACCGCTTGTTTCGCGAACATGGGGGCGAGTACCGCACCGTACCCCGGTTGCCCGACATCTCACGCAAGAAACGCACGGATCAGGAATGGGAGGCCCTTGGCCTGGTTGTGTCGACCCATCCCCTCGAGTATTACGCGCCGCTGTTTCAGGAACGCGCCCTCGTGAGCAGCACGGACCTGCCGCGCTACGTGGACCGCGTCGTGATGCTGGTCGGGTGGCTCATCGCCGAGCGCCGGGTGGGGCTCAAGGGGCGCGGTTGCATGAAGTTCTGCACCTTCGAAGACCCCAAAGGCGTGTTCGAAGCCGTCCTGTTTTCAGAGACCTACCAGCGTTACGGGCATCTCCTCGATTCCCACGGTCCGTATTTTGTCTTGGGCAAGGTTCAGGACGATGACAATTATTGTTCGGTGATCGTCGAGGAGCTCGAACGGGTGGACGTCAGGCCCAAATCGCCAGGCGCTTCCGACATTACCCCGCCCAAACACTGGATTTTCCCCGGCGCGCAGGGGGAATAGGGGAGGAGCACCCGCCGTCTTCTGCGAGCTCGCGCATAGTCGGAGAAAGCACTGAGTTTGTTCCTGTTCGGCCGCATGTTATGTTGGGGCGGGCACAGCGGGTTTCGGCGAAAATGGAAACGGCCGCAAGCGCTGGGGGCTTGCGGCCGTGCAAGGGATTGGCCGATTGCTTACTTCTTGCGACGCCACTTCCACGCGGGGTCGCGCATTTCTTCGGGGTGCGTCATCGTGCGGAACAGTGTCCTTTGCGAATCCGGAACCTCGGGAACGGTGTCGAGTTTGTCGTGGCGCGCACGCTGCTCGGGGCTCAGCTCGGGCAAATCCTTCTCGACGACGTTGCAGGTCATGAAGACCAGCAGCTCGGTATTGACTTTCTCGATGTCGTTCTGGCGGAAAAGGAAGTTGGCGATGGGGATATCTCCCAGTACGGGGAGCTTACTGACGTTAAGCCGGTCCGAAACGTTGCGCAAGCCGCCGATGAAGATGGTGCGTCCGTTGCCCGTTAAGAGCGTCGTGGAAGCTTCGCGTTTGTCTTCAATGGGTACGCCGGTTTCGGAGAGGCCGCTGATGGAACTCTGCTTGGCCTTGATTTCCACGACAATATCGTTATTGTGGGTTACGCGGGGCGTTACCTCGAGCTGGACGCCGATGGGCTTGAACTCCGTCGTGGCCACGGGCGGCCCCTGGGTGGTTTGCGTCAATTCCTGGTAGGGGTATTCCTGGACGATGCTGATCTCAGCAATCTTGTTCTCGATAGTAACGACTACAGGATTGGCCAAGATCTCGGCGTTGCGGCTTTGCACCTCGGCGGCGATGTCGGCACGGAAATCCCACTCGCTGCTGAGAGTGCCGATCGAGAGCACCCCGGCGTCCAGGAGGTCGGTGCCGATATTGCCCATGGTCGCGTCGAGCGCCAGCTCTTGCAGGTTCCCGATGACTTCGCCGCGGCGGTTGACGTCGGGGATATGCTGCATGACCCAGTCAACACCGGTCTGGGAGGCATCACGCATCACCGCGTCGACGATCATGGCGTCGATCGATACCTGTTTGACCGGGATGTCGAGTTCTTTGATCAATTCCTCGATCTGCGCCACAACAACGGGCGTGTCGGTTACCACGACATGCCGTCCCCGGGTATCTTGCTCGACCATGCCGATCTCCTTGGTGAGCATGCCCTCGATTACCGGGCTGATACCCTCGGGTTCGGCGTAATTGAGTTTGATGGCGCGCGTCACGGTTGGAATGACGGCCTCGGCGAGGTCCAATTGCTTGACGATTTGCTCGAGTTCTTGTATGCGCTCGACCGGACCGGCCAAGACGATGACATTGGTGCTGGCGTTGTCTGCCACGGAGATGGATTGAGAATCGGGGTAACCGAGAACAATGGCATCGAGGGTCTTCTTGACCTCTTCAGCCCGGGCCTTCTCGAGGACCACGAGCTTGGTGGTACGTTTGGCGGCAATCGCTTCCTCGATGGGCACAATGCGATAGATGGACCCTTCTTTTATGATGCCCAGGCCATTCATGCCCAGGACGATTTCCATCGCTTCCATGAGCGGAATATTCTTGAGGCTTGCGGTCACGGTGCCGGTAATATCGGTGCCTGCGATCACGTTTATGTCGGCGCGTTGTGCCAGAAGCGCCACGACATTACTGAGGTCCATTTCACGGAACTCAATCGAGACAAGCTGCCTCAGGGGGTCGCCTTTAACCTGCGGCGCGGCAATGGAAGCCTTCTCTACCGCAGGGGTGAGGGTAGCGCCCTCTTCGGGAACGGGCAACGGCTTTGCGGTGCGCGTCACGGGCTTCATCTCGGGTTTGGCCTCGCGCGGCGCTGGCGGAGCAGGCGGCTGAGGGGCGGGTTCAGGCGCGGCCGGTGTCTCGGGGGCGGCAGCCGGAGTCTCGGCGGCAGCTGCCTCGGCGGGCTCTTCGGCCGGGGCTTCCTCAGCTTTTTCCCCTTCCGCCGCTTTTTCCGGGGCGGCCAGACGAATCATCGGGAGCCCTTCGAGCTTGACCGGAACCGCTTTCACCTGTGCCATGGCCGCTTCGGCGAAATGCACGGGCGCGGGAGTTGCTTCGTAGTAAGGTGTGCTTGTCTCGTCCAATTGCTCGGGCTCGCAAGGCGAGTCCGAGAGATGGGTAAGCGTGATAATCTCCACCTCAGGAGATTGCGTCACGGTCTCTGTCGGAAGAGCGGGCGCTTCTATCAGGACGGGCGCCTCTTCGACAGGTTCTGCCTCGGGCAATTCCAGGATCGAGGCGACAAGGCTCTCGGCCGTGCGAACACACGTGCCGCCGTCTGAAATGCCGGCGGCACACCCCTCGTAGGATTGTGCTTCATTAGGGGCTCTCTGGTCTTCGACGGCTTCGATAGACGCCGCGAATACCGTCAGGAGCACAACTGCGCAGACCGCCACCGACATGATATAGGTTTTTCGAGACATCACCTTACCGCTCCTTCAGCTCCAGGGTGATTTCCGAGTCTTTGTATTTCAGAATCACGCTGTTTTTCGTAATCCGTTCCAGGGAGACTTGACCATCGAGGACGCCCGTTTGCGAGCGCGCGGTGCGGAACATTTCGCCAGGGAAGGTATATCCTTGAGCGATCGGCTCGTTGTTGATGATGGCGATCGGCGCGGTGGCGTGCCACACGATCCCCGACAGCAGCAGATTGCGGCGAATCGCGGAAATAGTCGCTTCATCGGTGGCGCTGGCTGCCGGCCCTCCCTCTGCGGACGCCAGTACCGCAGGGGCAACATAGGGCCCAACCAACGGGGACATCGGGTTCCGAAGCTGTTCCTTCTTGCGGACGGCATCGTAGTCGAAACCGACTTCCTTAATCCCCGCGGCAAGCTCCTTGAGGTTGACTTCGCCTTCGCTCGCGACGGGCGGCTGGGTGGCTGCGCCGCCGGTCTTGGGGGTTGCCTCAGCCGCGGGCGGACCCCCGGCCGGCGTTGAGGCCTGGCCACTCGGACGATTACGCAAATTCGCCTCAAAGTCTTTCTCTGCTTGCGATTTTGTGAACACCCGCGTGTACAGGACGTAGACCAGGATCAGTAAGAAGATCACCAGCAGGACGATTTTTGTGATGTTCTTGTTCACGCCGCGCTCCCCGTGCCGTTCTCCACGAAGGTATAGGTGCTCAGGGTAAATTCGGCTTCAGACACCCCGTCTTCTTGTTTTCCTATTTGCAGGTCGGAGATTTTAAGATACCGTTTGAACCGCTCCAACCGATTGATGAACTCGGCGATATCGTGGAAACTGCCACGCACCGCGATGCGGTAGGGGATGGTCAGCTTGGCGCCTTCCGGCCGGGGAGTCTGGGCGCGCATTTCCACGTCCAACCCCCCGACGTCGTCCGCAATGTCTTCGAATTGCGTGAGCAGCGTGGCAATCTCCCGCTCGGAGGGGAGCCGTTCCTCGAAATCGCTCACCAATTCCCTGATCTCGGCGGTTTTTTCGCGCAGTTTGCCGATGTCAGCGGCGAGCTGCTGCGCCTTTCTCAATTCTTCCTGTGCGTTGGCCAACTCGTTCCTGGTGGTGTCCAAGCGCTGCAGTTCGGGTTGGTACAGGAAGAGATAGAAAACCGCGCACAACATGAACGTCAAGCCCAGAACGACTCCCACAAACGCCCAGTCTTTCGGGGTCACGGTTCCTTTTAGAAAATCGATCATGTTGATTCGCCTCCCTTCCGGATGACGAACTCGAAGGTGAATTCGCGAACCCGATAGCCCTCGTACTCGGTATCCACAACACGCGGGGGCTCAAACTGGAACAAGGATGAGAATTCCTCGTCTTTCTCGGCTGCGCGCGCAAACGAACCGGTATCCAGGCGTCCGTCGGGAGTTTCGATGACATAGCCCTTGACACGGAGCACCGGGACGTCGACGTTGGTCTTGTTCATGCGGGGTTTGTTGGTAGCGGGATCCATCACGACCTTGCCGTCCTGCCCAACGAGGGGAACCAGTTTCTCGACTTTCTTGCTGGTCACCATGATTTCGGTGTACCACAGGTTGTCGGGGGCCAGACGGTTGAGGTTGTATAGCTGACGCGACCAGATGATCCGGTCGCTCGTAATTTCCTCGATGGCTTTGATCTTGCTGGCCAGCTTCGTCTTGTCCGACAGGAGCTGATTATATTCATCGACGACGTTCTTGAGGCCGGCCAATTGTTCTTGAACGCCCCCAGGCCCCTCTAACTGGTTGCGTACGACGAGCACTTGGGCGTGGACCGCGCCGAAAACGACTACCATGCCTGCGATGGCCGCCAGTAGCGCCAGGATGCTGAGGATATGGGGGATGGGGGTCCGTTTGACGGGCCGCAGGTGTTTCGGGAGTAGGTTTATCGTAATCATAGTTCCGCGGCTCCCCGTGCAGCCAGGCCGACCGCAACCACGAATTGGGCAGGCCGTTTGCGCATCTCGGCAACGGCCGCGTCGTTGCGCAGGATAAGCGCGCTCGCGGTTGGGTCAGCGACCTCAACGTTATCGAGGCCCAGTTCTTCGGCAAGGGCCTCCGGCAAGCCGGGCAACTGGGCGACGCCTCCACTCAGAAGCAGCCGTTCGACCGGCTTTTCATAGAGTTGCTGTTCGTAATAATCGAATGAGCGCCGAATCTCCGTTACGAGCCGCGCCAATGGTGAACTGAGCACCTCGCGCAGGTCCTTATCTTTCGGCGCGTCCGTCCGGCCAATTCCTCCGTGCGGGGGCACGGGCGAGGAAGACGGCCTGCCGCCGAAATCGCCGAGTTCCTCTTCAAGCGGGTTGAGATAGGAACTCGCGCCCAAGTCCGGCGCGGGAGCCTGTACACCTTCGCGTTCTGTTGGGGGAGCAGGGGGCGCCAAGAGATTCGCGGCAGCCAGGATCTTCTCGGCTTCGGCATATTCGCAGCGGCGGCTCTTGGCAATCGCCTGGATCAACTCGCGTGCACCCCAACTGACATCGCGGATGAAATTCGATAAGCCATCCTTGATGAAGTGAATGCTTGTCGTGGTAGCGCCCAGATTGAGCAGCGCCACCGATTCGCCCACGCGCAGGAAGTCGCAGCATTCAGCAGCGTCGGCGATCGCCAGCGAATCCACCCCCAAGACAGTGTATTGAACCTCGGCCGCCTTAGCGACTTGAATCCGCGATTCAATCACTTCGTGCTTCGCGGCGACCAGAATGACGCGCAGCGTCGTCTCGTCGTTGTCTGAGATCTTCTCAAGGAGAGACCAGTCCAGGTAGACTTCGGAGAGTTCGTACGGAATGTTCTGCCCGGCTTCGTTCTCGATGGCTTCGGTAAGTTGATTCTCGGGCATGTCGGCCAAATGCGGGTAGCGAATGACCACATTCTGCCCGGGGAGCGAACCCACCAGAAGGCTTTGTGCCAGATTCATGCGCAGGAGCGCATCACGAAGTGCGGCGGCTTGTGCTGCAATCGGATCTACGTTGACTTGGTTGCGATCGACCAAACCGTACCCTACTTGGTCGACACGCAGCCGTCCTCCCGATTTTGTCATCTGGACGGCTTTGACAGAATGGGAACCAATGTCAACGCCGATGGCTTTACTCGGCTTGGAAAACAGCATTGGCGTAGTACCCCACCTTCCAGGCCTCCGTCTGCTCAATGCCGCGGCAAGCTCCCCTGAACCTAGGCATGTAGTGTGCTGAGCACACATCGGCCTGCATTCCGCTTCTTCCTAAACTTAACAATACCAAAAATGCGAAACCTTGTCAACACATAATCCTGGTAGGTTTCTGTTGTGGTCAGGCCCGTCCATCACGGCGCACTCCAACCAAATGTTGTGCTCACACCCTATGCAAATGGCGTGCCGATAAGGATGTTTCGGGGTAGAAACACCCTAAAAACGCCTAATTTCATGAGTTAACTGTTGACTAATATGCCCCAAAAACCTCACAGAACCGGCAAGTTACTGTCCGAGCGCCTGATTTTCGGCAATATGACAATATATGGGGTCCAGCGATACCTTAGGATACCATCTGGACTGTTTGGCCCGGAGAGAGAGGGAGTCGGGGACGAGAACGGAAAAAGCGGGATTCCGAAGAATCCCGCCTTGGTGCTTCCCCGCACTGTGCCGTAGATGGGGCAGAAAAATTGAACCTAACCCACGAAGTGGGTGCCCTCACGGTAGCCTTCCGGCTTCCCCGACGAGGGGGCATGTCGTCAGCTACGCAGATATCGGGCTCCCGATTCAATTTCTAAGGTACAATTTTTGCCCTGTCCCTCGAACACGGCAGGGAAAACCGTGTACGCATCAGTTTACCAGATGGAGCGGGTTGCAGGCAACGCCGCCAGTGATTCTGTGCCGCCGCCAGGACCTGTGGGATTCCGTGACTGTGTTCGCTGCAGGGAAGAGTGCGACAGCTGCCCGAAGCGACTCGGAGCCAGGTCGATTGCATCGATGCCACTTCCCAGATAGGGGGGAAACGCCTCACGACGTTGCGCTGAGGCATCAAACCCGATATTATTCCGTTCTGTGAGAAACACCATATCGTGTCGTGGGGAACAGTCCTTTGCCGGAGGGGCTGCAGGGGGCACGGAAACGTTTGAAACGTCGAAAGAGGCGAACTGCGAGTCCGCAGGGACCCGATCTCGGCGGCGATTTGAGGGAGCCAACACTCCGCGCTCTTGCAGAGCGGGGTGAGCATATCGCGTGAGAGGGTGTCAATGCGAAAGATCTACGTGATGTTGTTTACCGCCTTGGCGTTGGGTTTGGCCTGGGCGATTCGCGGGCACTTTGGGCACGAGTGGGGGGCCTCGTGGGCCGGCGGCGTAGGAGGCCTTGCCCTGCTTGTCGCGATGCGCGACCCGCGCTATATGCGCCGCACCCCTGTATTGGCTGCGCTGTGCGCCATTGGATGGGGCGCCGGGGGAATAATGAGCTACGGGATCGTCATCGGCTATTGCCGGGGCAACGATTTCATCAATGTCATTTACGGTTTTTCAATGCTGGTGGTGATCGGCGGGCTCTATGGGTTCCTGGGCGGGGGACTTTTCGGTCTCGGCCTCGAGTCCACCGAAGAACATAAGCCGAAATGGGGTTCGTTAACGGCGGAGATGGTCGCTGGGGCCTGGATTGCCTGGGGGCTTCTCATTTACCAATTCGAATGGTACATGACGCCGCCGCGCTCAGAACTCTGGGCAGCGTGTTTCGGGGCGTCGTCCGCCCTTGCCTGGTACTTGTACCGTGAAGGGTACGGCCGGGCGTTGCGCGTGGGCGCGTATAGTGCGTTGGGCGGCGGGCTCGGGTTCGCTCTCGGCAATTTCCTGCAGGTGATAGGCTCGTCGTGCGAGATTCCGTACAACTGGTGGAACGTGATGGAGTTCACGCTGGGTTTCTGCGGCGGTCTCGGAATGGCCTATGCCGTCGTGAGCCGCAAGTGGCCGGATCCCGTCGCGCCATCGATTCCCGCCAACCGGCTTGCGTTGCTTTTTCTCTTCATCGCCATACCCTTTGTCAACCACATCAAGGCGGTGCGCGTCGATACGCTGTCAAGTCTGGGCAAGTCTCTCGAGGTCGCGGATGTATCGCGGTTTGTAATCACCCAGCAGGTGCTTGCGTGGGTGCTGGCAGGTCTGCTGGCGGCCGGCGAACTGCTTTCATGGCGCCGGTACGGGGAACGAAAAAAGACGTTAACCGCCGCCGTAGTTCCGGGGATGTTCCTCGGTTATCTGGGTTTGTATACCATCTTCTCGTACATCACCGGGGGGTTGTTCTACAGGCACATTGATTTCGGCGTTTCGCACACCATGTACGTGCCCATTTTGGCGGTGCTTGTGGCGATGTGGTTTGCCGTTGGGCAAAAAGAGCGGCACGACACGGTAATGGAGCGTCCGGAAAGTGGGATACGCTGGCTCGTCATCGCTGCATGCGTAGCCTTGGTTCTCGTGGGCATTACGTTCGCTTCCATCAATATGCACGCGAAGCCCCTCGGCGGTTCTCACAAACGCTTTTTCGCCGAGGCGCCGCAAAAACCGTGACGGCGCAGTCTTACCTCTGGAACCTGAGTCTTGCAGTGAAAACTCGCGGACATTGTGGCAGAGGGGCCAAAGTCTGCGTTATGGCAACGCCTACCCGCTGGTATGGGGCGGTTTCCGAGGTAGTCGGACCAGGGAGCCGATGTCTTTTCCCGCTGAAGCGCAGCCGAAGGTCCAGCTGCGTCCCTTGTGTCGTTTGCGTCTTTTGGGTCCTGGTATCCTGTTTCTTTGCCGGTTTCCTTTTCACGGGCTCGCGTTTACAATAGCGCCAGCGGCGAAACCAAGAGGAGGGCTGCCATCATGCGCACAGACCATGGCCATCACACGCGCTCGGGGCAATGCAGCTGTTGTTCGATGTCCCGCCGGTGTTTTTTGGGCGCTGCGGCGGGGGCCGGTGTAGTGGCCCCGATGTTGGCGTCGGCGCAAGGGGCAAAAACTCCCCCTGAACTTGGCGAATACGTCGAGCTGGCGGCGCTCCGCCCCAAACCGGCGGTGCGGATTCTTGGCGCGGTGGTCCGCGCGACGCCGCCGTACTGGCTGGGGTGGCCGGGCACGGCTTACGACCTCGAAGGGCACCGGGAAGAGTACGAGCGCAGTTTTGGGGAAATCGCGAATCATGTGGGCGTCGGGTTCGAGATGACGAACCCGCCTCTCGAGAGCGACGATGCGGTCGCCGCGTTCGTCAACCGCATCCAGACCGAGCAACCCGACGCGGTGCTTGTGCACATCCAGCACTTGAGTTATTGGAAATGGGCTGACGCGATCGCGCAGGCGGGGTTACCTACGATCGTTTTCGCGCCTATCGGAATGTCGTTCACGGGGCATACGCTCGAGATTTCGCGCCGACCCAAGGTGCATGTGATCTCGTCGCTGTGCCTCGAACCGGTCGAGCAGGCCTTCCGCATGATTCGGGCCATGAAGCAGATGCAAGAGTCACGCATCCTAGTGGTGCGGGGAGAGGAGCGCAAGGAGACGGTATTGGAGCGCTTGGGCACCAAGGTGCGTTACGTGCCGCGCCCGGCAATGCATGAAATGTTCGAGGCCATGCCGGCCACGGACGAAGCCCGCGACATCGCGCGCGAAATGCAACGCGTGGCCGAAAAGACGGTCGAACCGTCCAGCGAGGATTGCGTGAATGCGGCCCGGTCGTTCCTGACCGCCAAACGCCTGGTCAAGGACGAAGCATCGAACGCCATCACCACGGACTGTCTGGGCATGGTGCAGTCGAAGGTCGTCCCGACGCCGCCGTGCATGGCCGCGACGATCTTCCAGGATCACGGCGTCACTTATGGCTGCGAGGCGGACCTGTTCGCGGCGGTTTCGTTGATGTTCGTGAGCTATCTGTTCGACAAGCCAGGATTCATGCAGGACCCCGTGGCCGAGACCTACAAGAACGTGTTGGTTGCCGCCCATTGCACCTGCGGCACAAAACTCAACGGTTTTACCGAGCCGCCCGAGCCGGTGATCTTGCGGTCCCACTCGGAATCGGACATTGGGGTGGCTACGCAGGTCTTGTGGAAGGAAGGCCAGCCGGTGACACTCGTGCGGTTCCAGGATCCGAATTCGCTGATTCTGGATACGGGCAAGGTCGTGGGCAACGTGCAGACGCCGCCGGCCGGCGGGTGCCGCACGAGTGTCGAGGTCGCCATGGATCGTATGGAAGATGCCCGCGACGTAATGGGATTTCATCAGGTCGTGTTTTACGGCAACCACCGGCGCGATGTCGAGGCGTTTTGCCAGATGTACGGCATTAAGGTGAGCAACTCGCCCGAGCGGGGACCCCGGGAGGCTATCTCATGAAAACGAAGGCGGCTTTGGCGCTGTTGGCTCTGGCCGTGACCGCGCTCGCAGCCGATGAGTCCGCGCGAACGTTGTCGTCGCCGGGATTTCCGCCCTCGAAAATTGCCGCGAACGGGGCGATTGAGGAGCTGTGGGGCACGGTGGCACTGGCGGTGCTTGAACCGGCGGGCATGACCGTCGCGGAACAGCGCTTCGAAGAAAGACCCGTGCCGACGGCCGTCACGACGAAACGCGCGGGAGACATTGTGCTTGAGGAAACCGCCTACCGCGCGCCTATTTGGCCGGGCGGGGTGGACGTGTTGTCGGCCGCTGTCTCGAACACGGGCGCCGCGGCGGCAAGAACGTTGCTCGAGGTACAAATGCCGGAGACCGTTGGTCTCGGCGAGCGAACCGGCGCCGCGGAGGGACGTCCGGTCGTCGCGCTGCCGCTCGGGGTCGAGCCGGTCCGCGAAGAGCGCGAGTGGGGTTGTACCGGCGGCCCAAGCTCGCTTCCGGGGTGGGCGAAACCCAGCACCGACTGCGATCCCGCGTTCAAAAACATCCGCGCGGGCATGGGCGGCATTCCCATCACGTACAAGTTCCGTCTCGAGCCGGGGGGACGGCGGAAAGTTGTGTTGGGTCTATGCGAGAGCCATTGGCAGGTTGCGGGCCAGCGGCCCGTGGTGTTGCGCGTCGAAGGCGCGCCGGAACGGGAGCTCGATCCCGTCGCCGAATGGGGGCAACACGTGCCCGGCTGCATTGCTTTTGACGCCATTGATGCGAACAAGGACGGGCGCCTCGAAGTCACCGTCGACCCGCACCCCGCCGCAAGCGACAAGAACACCATCCTCAACGTGATCTGGGTGTTCGACTCCGGCCTTGTGATCAGCGATGGCGACGTGCTTACCGGAAAACTGAACGATAAGGCCGAGTACTATGTCGATGCCGGCGGCGAGCGTGACCAGTCGCTGTACAAGGGAGGAACGCTGCGTTACGCTCTCGAACTTCAACCCGGCGAATCCAGGCAACTGCTGTTTCTGCTCAGTTCTCCGGGCGGCGGCGCGGTCCCCGACCCGGCCAACACGGCCTGGACGGCCGCAAGCCTCCGCAAAGCGGCCGAGGACGTGTGGCGCGACTGGTGACCGCGAATTATCGACGGACCCTTTTGTTATGCGCGATGTCGGCGTTTCTCTCAAGGCAAACGGGCTTATATTGCCGCGGTCCGCGTATGCTGAACTATCGTGTCTCGGGGGTATCAGGAGGTGGCGAAGAATGAGAACCATAAGTGGAATGACAGTGTGCTTGGCAATGTTGTTGGCGGTATCGTGCCAGACCACTCCGGGGAGGCCGGTCAACGCTTTGGGTGAAAGGTTTCTGTTCGAAGACAACGGCAAATCGTTAACCCTGCTCGAGAACGGCAAGCCGGTCCTGGAGTATCGCTATACGCGCGTGGACCCGCCCCAGGGCGCTCCAGAGAAGTTCTGGCGCATGAGTTACATTCACCCCTTGTACGGTCTTGACGGCGATATCCTGACCCAGGACTTCCCGGACGACCACTACCATCATCGCGGGGTCTTCTGGACCTGGCCCAACTGCACCGCGGGCGAGCGTCCCATGAATGTGTGGGAGATCGATGGTGTCAGACAGGTCTTCGATGAGTGGATCACGCGCAAGGCAACCAGCGACGCCGCCACGGTGGCCGTGGAAAACGTTTGGGTATTTGACGATGATCCGAAGCCAAAAGTGCGCGAACACATCCAGTTTATCGTGTATCCCTCCGACGAATTGGGCCGCGCAATCGATTTCCATCTCAAATTCATCAACGTCTGCGGCGAGGTCGTAACGATTCGCGGCGCGGCCACCGACAACAAAGGCTATGGGGGATTCTGTTACCGGCCGGACAAGGCGCGGAAACCCATGCAGTTCACTACCGCCCGGGGCGCCATCGAAAAGGACCAGGACCAAACGGAATACGATACTCCGTGGGCGGATTGTAGCTCGATTGCTGAGCCCGATGGCTCGGTCTCAGGCGTGGCAATCTTCCAACATCCCGCTAACCCGGGCTATCCGCATAAGGGCTGGTTGTTCCGGCATTACGGGTTCCTGGGGGCGTCCTATCCGCACAACGAGACACTGACGCTGAATCCCGGCGAGAGCCTCGAACTTCGTTACCGCATGTACGTGCACCGCGGCAATGCAGCATTCGGAAAGGTAGCTCAACGCTTTGCGGAGTACACAGAAAAAGTCAAGTAGGGCGTAAGGCATCCTCTCGCCCAGCCTGTGGGCCGCATCTCCTCAGCGAGGTCGGATTACCGAGTCGGTCGGGGGATTGGGCGAGCAAGCGCAGGGTGGGCATAATATAAAGTCCGGCAATGAGATATGGCGATTGCGCTTGCATGGTCCAGGACCGATAGGCGCTTTGAGCATAGGCTGTTTGTTCTCTCCCGTTCACGCTTCCAGTATTCGGCTTGGCGGTTCCCGATATATCCGCCCACCCCGCCAGACCCCTCAGAAATCGGGAACATGCGTTTGTTCCGGAAGTTTGACAAAGCGCATGGCGCTTTCCTACGATGTAACATCTATTGTGGTTGGAACTTGGGCATGAGTTTGAAACCAGGCAAATCAAGACGGGGGAATCATTTCATCTTTCCGGGGCGTTTACTAAGCGTGCAATCGTGTGAATAGTCGTGTTTTTGGGAAATGAAGTCGGGAAGCGTTTTGTTATTCCTAAGGACGATGACATTTGGTCAGAGAATCAGTTCGTTTCGTGAATGGCGTGCCTGGGGGGGGCAGTGCGGACAGGTGCGCATGTTTAAGAAGCGGAAAAAGAGGGCCCAATGTGAAGTCCTGCCAATTTGATTCAGACTTGAAGTATCGAGCAAGAGCGAGGTAATCCGGTGGCATCCAGAAAACGTTGGAATTTCATTCACGACAAACAAAATCCGTTCGCGCTGCCTCAGAATATCGCCAGGGAAGTGAAATCAATAGCTCAAGCTCGAAGTAACGGGCGGAAGACTGAGTGCATGCAGTATCTCTGGATTTACGTTACCCCGTTATCGGCGGATTCTTTACACGGTGTGCCGCCACGTGAAACCACCCTCGCCACCGACGAGTGGCTCAGCATTCTGGACGAATCGGCGGCGTTGGGAACGGGGTGCCTGGTCATCAGTACCGGGGAGGGTATTGACAAGCATCCGGAAATCCTGGCCATGTGTTCCTGGGCCCAAGAAACCCACGAAATGTTCGTAGGATTGCACGTGTATGACAAGCCTCTCACAGCCGGTGAAATGGAGAAGCTGACAAGCCTTGATTCCCGCCTGTTCGCGTTGTTCATTGACGCTGAGATCAGCCCCAAGATGCCGGCGACGGGCCCAAGAGGCGTCCAAGTGTGCGGGGCGGATTGCGACGGCCGCGAAGTCCTGAAGGGGAATTGCGTGATTCCCAAGAATATGGCCTGCATCGGGCCCAATGGCAAGATGTATGCCTGCGCGTACGTCTACGGCGATACAAGATACGCCATGGGGCATTGCTTCGAGAAGGAATTGGACGCGGTCATGAACGACGAGAGCATCCCTCGTACGATCCCGCGTGAAGAAGCGGCGGAGAAACGGCGATGTAACGGATGTCCGCCTCTGATGAAGCAGATGCTGGATAAATCCAAGGGGCGGGAACGCGGCGCGAAACCGAAGGTTAACGGAAAGTAGCTCTGGTCTCGCCATCTCCTCCTAAGAGTGCCCACCTGCAAAGCTTGCCGGATCTCATCTTCCCCCCCCGCGGAATTCCCTCTCCTTATAGATCGATGCAAAACGCTTGGAAGCGCCGCAGAACCCCATTCCCAGGCGTATAGGCCGGCGCCCGCCTGTGAGACACTGCCCGATATTGCCGCGAGGATTCTCCTTACGGGGTTTCCCTTACACCTTGTCGTGTCCGACTGCCTTGAAAAGCAGCCCAGTTCCATTGCAGTTCCGGCTATCCTGTGACACACTGAATATCTATCTGGCTCGGCCTCTGGCGCCCTGATCAGGGAGAAAGGACAAGATAATCATGTTCAAGGAATTCAAAGAGTTCGCATTGCGTGGAAACGTGGTGGATATGGCGGTAGGTATTGTCATCGGTGGTGCGTTCGGCACGATTGTGAAGAGCCTGGTGGACGACGTTCTGATGCCGCCCATCGGGTGGGTGCTGGGCGGGGTGGATTTCTCCGACTTCTTCCTGGTCATAAAAGAAGGAACCACTTCGGGTCCATACCTCTCGCTGGGCGCCGCGAAGACGGCCGGCGCCGTCACGCTCAACTACGGCCTCTTTGCGAACGCCGTAATCAGCTTCCTGATTGTTGCGTTTGCGCTGTTCATGGTGGTGAAAGCCATGAACAAACTGCGCCGGAAAGAAGAACCCGCCGCCGAACCGACAACGAAGGATTGCCCATACTGCCTGTCGGCCATCCCCGTCAAGGCGGTCCGGTGCGCACACTGCACCTCGGAACTGGGGGCCAAGTAAGACCCGCGGAACGCGTCCGCTGATCTGCGCGGCCGTCGCCCTTTCCGCTCAGGCATCGGCCGCGGGGGAGAGAAACGTCCGAGCAACAGGAATGCGACAGCTGAGATCAAACGCGGGGCAAGGCTTTTCTTTTCTGCGTCGGCGGTACAAGCAACGTCCGGCCTTGCCTCGGACGTCGGGATTGTTCCTCCCCGCCGCGGCTGGGTCTCTCGACCGCGCCACTAAACTTCGCGCTTTATTCCGCCATGCTGGGCGGCAACTGGAAGGCGCTTTTCAAGGATA